>CAZTDC010000072.1:0-11372 GCA_964612165.1 uncultured Salinivenus sp. | reverse complement strand
CGCTCACAACCACAATGTCGTGCTTCTTGGCGAGGTACTGGTGCCAGAGGTGCCGGCGGCTGCCCCAGCGATCCGTCACGGTCTGGGCGCCGGGCCCGCCGTAGACGTACATCAGCACCGGGTACTCCTTCGAGGCGTCGAAGTCGGTGGGCTTGACGGTGTAGGCGTTGAGGGGCGTGCCGTCCGCCGCCGGCAGGGTCGAAAACGAGGTCGAGGGCACGTTCAGGCTGTCGAGGCGCTCCTGGAGGGCCGTGTTGGACTGGAGGGTTGTCACCTCGGTGCCGTCGGTTTTGTGGAGGGTCCACGTTGGGGGAGCGCCGGTGTGGGAATACGTGTCGATGTAGTAGGCCCGGTCCTTCGACAGGTTGATGCTGTGCCAGCCCGGTTCCTCCGTGATCTTTTGGGGCGTCCGGGCCACTTCGTGCCGGCTGAGCGACACGCCAACGCTGTACAGATGGCGTTCGCTGGAGGCCTCTCGGGTCGCCGTAAAGTAGGCCGTGAGCGATTCCTCGTCGACGCCGTGGAAGGTCGTCACCTCCCAGTTGCCCTGCGTGATGGGGCCGAGCTCGGTGCCGTCGTTGCGGTACAGGTGCGCGTGGTTGTAGCCGGTCCGTTCGGACAAGAAGACAAAGTGCTCGCCGTCGTTCAGGAACGAAATCTTGCCGTCTTCGACGTCAATGTACGTGTCGTTCTTCTCCTGGAGGACCGTCCGGACGGATCCGGTCTTCGGGGTGCCGTAGAGGAGGTCGAGCTGGTTTTGGTGCCGGTTGAGCCGGAACATCCACACGCGATGCTGGCCGTCGATTTTGGGGGTCCAGCCCATGCGGGCGATGTACTCGTGCGGATCGGAGCGCTCGTCCGACGCGGAGAGCGACGGGTCCCAGGTTTCCGTGTCGAAGTATTGGGTGGCCTGCGGCTGTCCGGTCGTCGAGGTGTCGACGGCACTCAGGTCCACCACACCCACTTTGATTTCGCTGTTTTGCTCCCCGGCCTTCGGGTAGCGAAAGCGTTTGTACTCCGGATAGCGGGTCGTGTAGTTCGTGAGGGCAAACTCGCGGGTGTCGGACTCGTCGAGCTTGAGGAACGCGATGTGATTACCGTCCGGGCTCCAACGCCAGCCGTCGCGGATGCGGAATTCCTCCTCATACACCCAGTCGACGGTCCCGTTTATGATCGTGCCCTCCTCGCCATCCGTCGTGAGCGTCGTCTCGGTGCCGGTGGACAGGTCCACGACGTGGAGGTCCCGCTCGCGGACGAAAGCGACCTTCGTGGCCGACGGGTTGAACTTGGCAAACATCTGGTACCCGTCGTCGCGGTCGGCCACCGGGGTGAGGGATTGGGACGACCGGTCGTAGACGTAGTAATACCCCTTCGTATTGGCGCGCCACACCTGCTTCGAGTCGGTGTAGATCAGAACCTTGTCGCCCTCATCGCTGAACTGGTAGTCCTGAATGGGGACGATGCGATCGACGTCGTCGGCGTAGAGGTTCGTGCCGTCGATGACCTGGGTGCGCTCCTCCGTTTCCAGGTTGTACCGCATGAGATGGGTCGCGTCCCCCGTGTCGGCGGGTTCGATGTAGGTGATCACCGGGCCCTCGTCGGTCCAGCGACCGCCCTGGAAGGTTTCGGGCGTCAGGGCCCCGGACGCGTGGATGGATTCTAGGGTAAGGGCGGTCGTGTCCGCCGACTGAGCGGAGACGACCGGGCCGCTCCCTCCGAAGAGAAGGAGCATACCGACGACGAGGGAAAGAATGCGACGGGCCATGACCAGGGTCAATTGGTGGAATACACAGAACGCAGGTGTTCTCGTCTTCTCCTCCCAGCCCGCTCAAAGATATTCGTCAGGCGGCCTTCTTCGCAACAATGCCGCGTCGAGGACAAGGCGATCGCATGTTAAATTCTCGGTCGAGCGGAAGAGGCTGGTCCACCAGGGTCCGTCTCGTTTTGCTGGAATGGGGCGTGCGGGCGTCGGTCAGAGAATCTGGACGGAGGACAAGTCGGGGCCGTCGCCCAAGACACGATTGCCGAGACGACGAGGCCCCGAAGACCAAGTGGGCGAGACGACTCGTCTGTTCGGAGCGTCAACTGGTCTGCTCTGAATGCGGCTCGCCCGAGATGTTTGACGAACAACTCCGGGAGCTGGGGAGGAGAGGACAGGCGTGCAGGAGGGGAGGTGAAACAGGCGTGTTCGCAGCGCAGCCTCGATGTGCACCGATGTCTTCGACAGAGACCAATCGTTCGTCAGAATTGAATCGTGGCCAGGGAGAAGCTCACGGCGTAGCGGGCCCCGCCGCCGAGCGCAGAGGTGCTGGGCGTGATACTGACCCCGAGGTCGAAACGGTAGCTCCGAGCGTTCAGCCCGATGCCGCCGGAGAGCGTCATGGCCTGGGTGCCCCAGAACCGGAAGCCGGCTCGAATGGGGACCGGACCAAGGTCCATCCGTCCGCCCACGTGCACAGCCGCCGGATCGGGCACCGCGCCCGCCCGCTCGTTAAGCCCAATCGAGACGCCACCGTTGACGGACGTAAGCTCGGCCCAGTCCGCGAGCTCGACCGGAGGAGCCCAGGTTCCGTTCAGGTGCAGGGTTGTCGGCAGGCCCGTCGCGAACGCAGACCGGTCCCGCTCAACGTCCTCGTAGGCCGCGCGAGCGAGGCTGTCGACCTGGTCCTCGACGTACGCACTCAGGTCGCCGTCGTACTCCGAACTGAGTTGGTCCAGCTTCAGCGGCACCCCCTCGAATCGAAAAGAATTATTGGCAGGGGTCACCCGCTGGGCATCGCGGGTCCACCGGATGAATCCCAGATCCGTCATGCTTGCGGATACGTGCAGGTCGGTCTGAATCGTATAGGTGGCCCCGAGGTCGATGCCGAGGCCGGTTCCCGAAATGCCGACCGAACTTCCTGTCACCTCCGGCACCGGGTCCGCGCTGAACAGATCGAGCGTGTCGTACAGCCCCGTGCTGAGCGCTCCGGTCGCGCGAGCCGTGTAGTCAAAGTTGTGGACGAGCGAGTCGCTGCTTACCACTGCCCGCGAGTCGAGGGTGGCGTCGGCAAAGCCCGTTCCCAAAATAATCCGAGGAGACCCGCCTATGGAGAGAGGGAGCGAGGAGAAGCGGTAACTGAAGCTTCCTGTCAGGTCGAGGCTCCCGTACAAGCGTGTGCGCCCGTCAATCGGAATGGGCTGATCCGTGCCGGGCAGTAGCACCTCGTAGGGGCCCTTGTTTATCGCCGACGTTTGGATGACGCGGCCTCGAATGCCGAATCCCGCCGCCCACGGCGCTCCGGACGGGCGATAGGTGATCGAGAACGGAACCACCTCCACGTACTGGCTCGCACTCCGCATCTTGTCACCAAACCAGTCGTCGAGAATGGCCTTTTGTTCGTCCGGTGGGAGGGCCTCTTCGTTCTCGTAGAAAAGGGGCGTGATGTGGTTGAACTGGAAAAAGTCGCCCCCAAAGTATCCCCCCATTCGGAACAGTTGAACCTCAAAGGGATGCGCCGTCGATCCGACCGTGAGGTTGGCCGGGTTCGAGTAGAGGGCAGCCGGCCCCGAATCCAGCGCAGAGGTGCCGCCGCCCGTAGCCACGGCCCCCACGCTGTGCATGCCCGACTGGGCGTGGACGGTGCCTCCGGTCGCAAGGAAAAGAAGTCCCCCGATCAGGAGCGCAAGAACGGGAAGGGCGCGGTGGGTTTGCGTCATCATAGCGACAAGAAGATCGGTCGTGAAGAAAGCCGGGAAGAGGTGCGTTCCTAATTGGTGTTGATTGAAGCGTCGGCGTCAAGCTTCAGCTTGAACCGAATCGTGTCGTCGGCCCGGAGCTGGGCGGCGGGGGAATCAGACGCCTGTACCATATTCAGTCGGAGCTGGACTTCGCGTCCCTCGGCAAGGGCCTGTAGCTCCTCCCGACTCGAGCCGAGATCGAGCGTGGCCGTTTTGCGCTCGGTCGCTCCCATGGCGGCCCCCTCCTCATTTTTCGGCGCCGGCTCGATGCTGAGCTTGTCCCCGGAGAACGTTTCAATTGGGGCGCCACTGCTGTCGGCGATCGTCATTTGCACGTCGGCCCCCAGCGGCAGCCCGTTCTCGTAGCCAAATTGAAGCGTTACCTCCGAGGCACTGAGGTCGTTGCTCGGGTCGGTCAAGTCCTCCAGGCTCGAGAAGTCCGCGTCGATGGTGTCGCGGACCACAAACGCGCCTTTGAGCTGGAGCGGCACCTCAAGCGTAAGGCCCGCGTCGACCTCGACCGGCCGGCGCAGCTTGAGACCGCCTCCATCTTCGTTCACCCGAACCTGTCCAGTGAACCGAACCTGCGTGGGGAGCGAGTTGATGAACGGGGTGACATTCGAATTCGCGTTGTCGATTGTTTTCGACTGCTGCAGCTGCTCGCCCAATTCCGCGTTTTCAAGCCCGACTTTGAGCTGAATCAGGGAGTCCGTTGGAATGGATTTTCCCTCCTCCACGAACGCAGACTCAAACGGCACGGACGACACGCCGCGATCCGTTCCCGGTTTGCCGGCAAGAAAGAGGCTGCTCGTTCTCTTTTGATCAGTCCCCTGGATGGCCGCGTACAGACGCGCCTCCGTTGAGGTCAAGTTTCTCGTCGCAAGGGAAAAGTCGAGGTTGGTGCTCGCGAGTTGAAGCCCGTCGACGCGGTCCGTGATGCCACTGAACCCGTCGAAGGACGCCTTGAGTACCTCGCTGTCCTCGGCGATGTCCAGCTCGTTGTCGTCATCGTTGGGGGTCACTTCTACGTTGAATGGGTCTGCTCCACTGACGATGAGCTCCTGGATGGTGAGGTCCTGGAGCGAGGCCGTGCCGCGAACCTTATCGTCCACCCCGACGATGGCATCCGCATCGGGGTTGTCTTCCAGTCTGCCCCGGACCGTGTACTCAAGTTCCTCATTCGGAGGGGGAAAAACGCGCACATCAACATCGTCGAGCGCAACTTGGATGCTCGTGGACGAGCGATTCAGCTTCTCGCGGTCAAATTCGAATTTTCCAGTGGGGTTCTCCACGAATTTCACCGTCAGGGCGTCGTCGAGCTCATACTCTCGGCCATCTCCGTCGGCATCTTTGCGCCGCAGGTCGGGATAGGTGAGCGAAAACGTGCCGAACTTCGCCTGGGGCTCGAGGACGAGGTCGTTCACCTCAAAATCGAGACTACTCACTTCCACGTAATCGCCCTCCTCAAACGTGACCCGATCCTCCTCGATGCCGAAGGTCCCACCTGATTCGACCCGCTCTCCTCCGGGGTGGAAGTACAGGGTTTGGATGCGAAACGTCCCCCTGTTGGAAACGGTGAGCGAGTCATCGGCGGAGACGGCAATTTGACTCGACGCGGGCGAGGCTTGTCCGGACGCATTGATCAGCTCCGAAATGCCCCTGGACCCCATGCCGATGGACGTGCTGTCGGCAGTGCCACTGGGAATCGGGTTCCTCTGAAAGGACGTGCCGTCGACATTGACGTTGAGATCGTTGATGTCCCCAAAACTGGGCTCATCGACATTCCGAAGCTGGATTCCCCCGACCTCCAGGTCGAAGGAAAGCTGGTTGTTGAGGGCAAGCGTGAGGTCTCCCCGCTCCACGTTTATCCCCTCGAACTGCGACGCCTTTGCGCCCGGTGTCGAAAGGCTGTCCGCCGAGACCTGAATCTCGACGTCTCCTGCATTGCTTAAGAAAGCGGTCTGATAGCGCCACACGCTAAGATTGACCGTGAGATCGGCTCGGTTGGACGCATCGGTGCCCGACACGAGAAGTTGGTACTGCGTGCTCTCGTCGAGAACGAGGTCGGTCACGAACAGAGTCACCGTTGCCTCTTCTCCCGGCGCAATCGGCTCGCCGAAGTCGGCCGTTCGAAGGGTTTCGACGCTGCCCTCCGTGTCCTGGATCTGAACGTTCGGCGCGTTCGTTCCGCCCTTTCCCCTGAGGGTATTGCTTCCGTTGTTGGCAAGCGTAAACTGGATTTGATTAACCGAGGTCTCCGTTCCACTGTCGTTGATGACCGTCTCTTCGTCGGTCAGCCGTACGGAATCGACGGTCGCCCCACTGCCCTGTGCGTTGACACTGCCGAAGTCGGGGAGCTCAAACACCTCCGACGCGTCCGTGCCCGGAGCCGGAAACGGAACCGTAATCTCATCGTCGTCGTCATCGTCGAATATCGTTTCCGACGTTCCCAGCTTCCCGTCTGGATCACTGGTCTGGTACGGTTGATTGCTTTTTGTGTAGCTGGCATCGATGTCCTGGTTCGCCAGGTCCTCGCTGTTTTTGATGAGGTTGGTGTTGAAGTCCGAGTTGGTGACGGAGAGATCCTCCCCCGCCTCGTCGAGGGCCTCGTCCAGGGAGCTGACCCCGAAATCATCGATTTCCTGACGGATCGAAACGTCCTTGGGGTTCTTGCCCACGACAAAGAGAGAATCGAAGGTCGACGACGTCGTGTCAATCAGGGGCTCGAATTCACTCTCAGGCCCTCCCAAGAACACAAGGGTTTTGTTGGCCACCACGGGCGTGTTTAGGTTCGTTTCGGTGTGGATGGAGGGATCGCCCGTGGGCACGTCGCACCCGCCGAGAATTAAGAGCAGGACGGAGACAGCGACGCCGTGCCAGCCAAGTGTGGAGAAGGACATGACGTGACGATTTGAATGTGATAAGATCGACGGACGCTCAGCGATGCAACTTGGAAGAGGCTCCCGCGATTTGAGCCGAGCGTGGCCCCTAAAGAGTATCGGCGTCGGCGCGCAGAACCTCTGCGAACCGATCGTCCGGAGACGGGGGACCTCCACGCAGCTAGGGCGAGAAAAGGATCGTTCCCCGATCCGGTATATCTTTCATAATAGCAGTCGAAAGCCAAAACTTCAGAGGACTCTTCGTCGGTGGAGGCGGTTTTCCGATGGGATCGGCCCCTGTTCACCGGGAGCGTGTTTGTGTGCAAAGGAGGATCAAGAATCACGCCATCGCCGCGCGCTCCGTGCATGCCAACTGCCAAGGGGGTGTCCACTCCGACAGCGTTCGAGAGATGCCCCTCGACCGGGGTCCATTTCGGCTTGGCAGTCGGGCGGCCCCATCCCCCAAAGGGGACACGTTCTGTGATTGAGCGTACTCGAAACGCAACACATTTTTCGCGACGTTCTGCCCTGGGAATTCGTTTTTCGTTTCGACCGGAGCAAACTGAACGAGGAGGTTTTGTCTTCCCTCTGGCGTGGGAAGACAGGCGAAAACCAACAGACCGGAATCGGCCCAGTCCGCAGTCGGAATGCACGTCTCAAATCCCCCCGGCTTGACAATCCTATTTCTACACTGTGATTGATCTTCAGTCCCTTCGCCCTCTCGTGCGTGACCGATTCCAGTGGAGTGCGTGGGGCCGGTGCATTCGCACTCGCGGGGTCACCATCGACCGTCCGTTTGGCACCGCTCATCCGGACTATCCGTCTGTGATCTATCCGCTCGATTATGGCTTTCTTCCCAACACGGTTGGCGCGGACGGGGAGCCGGTGGATGCGTTCGTGGGGTCTGGGTCGCAGGGCCTGGTGGGCCTGCTTCTCACGATCGATCACCGCCAGGCCGACCGCGAGATGAAGCTGTTGGTCGACTGCACGCCGCCGGAGATCTACACGGCCCACGGGTTCATCAACTACGACCGCACGCTGCTGACGGGGGTGCTCGTGCTGCGTCAGTCCATGGAGACGCTCTGGCCGCGGGGCGACGCGCCTTGAGCGGAGGCGCGACGGGAAACCACCCTGAGTGATCCTGGATCCAACGGAGAAGAGGACGACTTCCCGCCGCTCCGACGCCATGCGGCGATTCTGACCGGCTGCGTGCTGGTGCACTCGAATGACCGAGGAGTGGGGCGCCAACCATTCGAGGACCGGCTCTTGCAGGGCCTCGAAGATGGCCTGCCATCGCCCCTTCCTCGCCCAGCGGTTGAAGCGCTGGTATACGGTATCGTGCCTGCCAAAGCGCGTCGGCGTGCTGGATCGAGAGGTCGTACCGGCTCCCATCGCCTCGTGAGCATTGGACGTCTCGCCACGCCACTTCTGTGGAAATATCGAACCTCCGTTGAGCCGGCCAGCCGCATGCGGACCGAGATTTCGACCTGAAGGGTCCGAGTCAACCTGAAACAAGTCGCCCTTCGGCTCGATCATGCCTCTACCCCGGCCATAGAAGGGTTGACACCACTTCTGCTTTTCAAGAGCAGCGAACCCGTGCAATGAGTTGTTGCAGTCACTGTCAGGAGTCGAGTGATCTGTTTGACCGAGAGAAGGCCGAGGGCGAGCTCCGCACGTACCGGGAAAGCGGTTCGCCGGAATCGCCAACCAGCCTTCTGGTGGACGGATTGAAGACCCTCGACCTCCAAGACCGAACCCTCTTGGACGTGGGTGGGGGCGTGGGCATGATTCCATGTGAACTGTTGCAGGAAGGGGTCTCCGAGTCGCTTCTGGTAGAGGCCTCTACCCCGTATCTGGAGGTGGCTGAAGAGGAAGCCCGTCGGCGCGGATACGGAGGCCGGACCGAGTTTGCGTACGGGGACTTCGTCGACCTGGCCCCCGACCTCCCCGACGCTGACCTCGTGACCTTAGACCGGGTGTTTTGTTGCTACCCGCACCTGGAACGGCTCGTCGAAGCTTCCGCTTCGAAGGCGACTCGGTGGTACGGGGTAAGCTATCCGAAGGAGCGGTGGTACAACGAGGTCATCAGCGGAATGGCGGCGGTCTATTGCTGGGCCCGTGACATGGACTTCCGCATGCACATCCATTCCGGAATCCAGGAGACAATCGAGGCGCAAGGATTTGAGCGGTTCTACCAGACTGATACGATGATTTGGCAGGTCGAGCTCTATGAGCGGGAGGGGGACCTCGGCTGAGCGCTGCTCGGCCACGCATGGGAGAAGGCTCGTCCAGCATCGTCATCCTCCGCAATCACGACCGGCCGGGCCACAAAAGAGGAGCTGGCCCGCCGGTGGGGATTGAACCCGCTTTCCCAGACCGTTTCGAAGCCGGAGGCGGGGAAGAGATCGGCCACTGCTCGATCGATCCGTGCGTCCTGCGGAGCGGTTGCCTCCGTGGGTCGAGGACCGCAGTCTCAGAGTGGCGCTTCAAGACAGGCGCGACGTACTGGGTCGTCATGGCGCTCTGGCCGAACGACTTTCCCGGTAGAGCCGGCGAAAGAAGTCCCCTCAAATGCCAGAAAGATTTGTGACTCATCCCGCTGAGCACGGCGATCGCATCTTACTTTCGGTCGCCTCCTTCCGGCTCTGTCAGCGTGACACGCTCTCTCCCACGCCCCCAAGCGCCCTTTCGCTCGTGCTGTTCCGGCACTCGCGCCGATCGGAGGGAACAGGGCCTCCACCCCCAGAAGAAAGATTCCAAGATACGATTGCCCTGCCCCGCTGAGACAAGAACTGGGGGACTCCGATCTGACGTTATATTTCCGGCTCTGATGTGTCTACCGAACCCGCTGATCGACTGGATTTCCTCAAGAGCCCGACATCGAACCGAGATGAACACCTCTGAGCCACAGTCCGACGCCGAGCGAACCGCTCTTAACGTTTTCCACGACCTCCATTTGGCACACGTCCGCCAGGAGGAGGGACAGCCTACCCCCTCTAGGACACGTCCCTCCGGGCAGGTGCCCTCCAGGGGGCGTCGCAGTCCGGCCTCCTCTCCGGAGAAAGTGTCTGCTTGACTCCCGCTCTAGAGGACAGAGGGCGTTCTGTCCTGCGGACCGGTCAGATCTTGTTTGAAAGACATCTCGCTTGTTGAAATCTTGCCCATGCCTCCAGGAATATCGGCCGTCAGAAACCAAATTCCCTTCTCTCGACAGATCCTTGAGGAGATCTCCCGTGCCTTCCGCCGAGATGCTCAGAGAGAAGAACTGTCTGAGCATAAATCGAAGCGGTTTGAGGCCTGGGCTCTCGCGTTCGTCTCCTGGTGCGCGAGCCAAGAGCCAGTTTCCTGCGATTCAGGTGGAGTGAGGACCTGCCGGATCGGGGAGTTTCAAGTCGCACTTCGAGGGCGGCCCGAGGCCACCCGGCGGGAGGCCGTAGAGGCGATGGACGCGCTGGCCTTCCTCTTCGGCGCCGCCGAGGAGACGAAGGCAACGCTCCGATCGGCTGGCCTCACCGTAGAGAATGAAGGCGGGTCCTCAGAGGAGCACGTTTCTGAAGAAGAGCCCCCTGCAGACAAGCGGGACCGGAGTGCAATGAATCAAACGTTCCCGGGATGGCCCGGCAAGGAGGCAGAATCCGAGGCCTCTCTGACCGAAAGTAGCACTTCGAATCGAGATCCCGTCTCTCGGCCTTCATCCCATCAGGACGCCTCCTCGACTGCCAAGGCGTTTGTCCGGGCATTCCACAGTCAGATCGACTCAATGCATGATCCCAATCCCGGGTCAGGCGAGAAGCCGAAGGGGATCATGCAGGGCGCACGGGAAGGGTAAGCCCCGGCGTGAGCGGTTTTCCCACTCACACCCTCCGGCCAGCCCGCCTGGAAGGAGATCGCCAGTCGGAAGCCCGCAAGAAGGTGCCTAACTCAACGCGCCGCTCGTGAGAAGCACCGAGCTCAGAAGAGCGATCACCACCTGCGTCGCGCCAATCAAGAGCGCCGGGCGAAGCTGGTCGGTGTTGATTGAGGATTTGAACGAGGAGGTGTCGGTCTTGAGGTTTGTCATGGCTGGAAAGATTGGTTTGCGTTTGCAGAGAGCGATGGGCGCCGATTTTCTTTCGCTGTCAACTCCACCCTTTTCTCAGAGCAAGTCCCAGTCCATGATCCTCATCCCCGCTTAGCGCCTCTCAGAGCCGGGGTTCGCCACAGAAGGTGTGCGCCTGCGCGCATCTGTCGTGCGGAAGCGCACATCGGGGCACTCGAGAGACAAATGACGGGCACGTAGGGCGGGCCTCCCAATTCGGTGGATTTGAATCGCCGTCCATTCGACTCGAGCGCAGCCAACGGGGTGCTTCTGCTCAGTGGGCGTGGAATCACTTCTGTCGAGCACCAAAATCCCGTACCCGATAGGGGGCGGGAGTCGCCAAAATCACACCTCGTGGTGTTCTCAACCGTATTCCGCGAAGTGAAGGAGGGTCCCTCGTAACGGGTCATCCCCAGGCCTTTCAACCCCTATGTGGGGCAGAAAGAGTTCTCTTCGGCTTCTCGATGTCCGGACGAACAACGCTGCACGGCCCGGGGGGAGTAGCTCGACACCGAAGTGGTCTGGTATCGTCGGTGCCGACGTCAGACACATCGTCGATGCCCGTCGTGTCGTCAAGGGAACTGGGACCCTTCGGATCTGACCATGCCCACTGGTTCACCTGTCAGCTCTCCGCTGGCCCTGGACGGAAAGGCCCTTCGTGGAATTCGACTCCGGACGGCCCTCACGCAGAAGCA
>CAZTDC010000071.1:0-11500 GCA_964612165.1 uncultured Salinivenus sp. | reverse complement strand
GTGGACGACGCGGTGGCCGCCACCGTCGAGACCGGCGATCAGGGCTCCACCTTCGGCGGCGGCATGCTGGCGATGGCCGCTGTGGAGGCGACGCTCCGGACGCTTGTTGAGGACGACCTGATGGCCCGAGCGACCGAGATTCACGACCGGGTGGCCGAGCGGGTCGGGCCGGTCGTGGAGGAGGTGCGAGGGCGAGGCTGCCTGATGGGCCTCAAGCTCGATCGGCCTGTCGATCCTGTCCTGGAGGGCCTCCGGGACCAGGGCGTGCTGGCGGGCGGCTCGTCCGACCCCCACGTGATGCGCCTTATGCCGCCGCTCGTCGTGACGGACGATGACGTGGACGTGTTTGCGAATGCCCTGAAAGTGGCCCTCAACGCTGCTTCCGTCGGTCCTGCCGCGGCCTGACTCCTTCTCGCGATTCTACATCTAGAATCAGCCCTCACCCCCATGCCTGTTTCAACCGCCTCCACCGACCTCCAGCACATTCTGCACCTGGACGACGTTTCGGATCCCGTCTGGGATGAGCTTCTGCGCTCGGCCGTCGCCCACCGTCGCGACGACACGCGCCATGCCGGTGCCGCAGCGGGGAAGTCCGTAGGGCTCGTGTTCATGAACCCGTCGCTTCGTACGCGGACCTCAATGGAAGGAGCTGCCGCCCACTTAGGGGCACACAGCCTGTCCCTCACGCCGGGGGACGGGTCCTGGGCGCTGGAGTGGGAGGAGGGGGTCGTGATGGACGGCGAGGCCGCCGAGCACGCACGGGAGGCGTTCGGCGTTCTCTCCCGCTACCACGATGCCCTTGGGGTGCGCGTTTTTGCCTCCGGCATAGACTACAACGCCGACGCCCGTGATGCTCTGATTCGCACGGTGGCCGATGCAGCCACGGTACCGGTCATCAACCTGGAGTCGGCCTGGGCGCACCCGTGCCAGGGCCTCGCCGACGCCGCCACGCTCGCCGAGCGGTTTGAGGGGGACCTCACAGGGAAGAAATTCGTCCTCACGTGGGCCTACCACCCGAATGCCCTTCCGATGGCTGTACCGAATACGGCACTGCGGATGGCGGCCCGCTGTGGGATGGATGTGACCGTGGCTCGACCCGACACGCATCCGCTCGACCCCGACGTGGTAACGGACGCCCAGACCACGGCAGCGGCCGCTGGCGGAGCCGTCACCACAACGGCCGACCAGGAGGCGGCCGTCACCGACGCCGACGTGGTGTACGCGAAGTCGTGGGGCGGGCCCCTGCTCTACGAGAATCCGGAGCGCGAGGCCAGCGCCCGCGACGAGCACACGGACTGGTGCGTCACCGCTGACGACATGGCTCGCACCCAGAGCGGGGCTTTCATGCACTGCCTGCCCGTCCGCCGCAACGTAGTGGTGGACGACGCCGTGCTCGACGGCCCGCACGCCGTGCATCTGACCCAGGCGGAGTACCGACTCCACGCGCAAAAGGCATTGCTCGAATACGTATGGGACGTGTAGCAGGGCAGGAGTCCGCGCCCGTTCGCTCAAGCCGTAGATTCCCGATCAATCGCTCGTCGGCGAGCCCTTCAGTCTATTTCGCTATGAGCATGAAAGAAGATGCACCAATTGTCGTCAAGATCAGCGGGTCGCTCCTCGACCAGGACGACGCGATGGAGACCCTGTGGTCCGAGGTGCGAGCCCTATGGGCCGAGGCACCGGTCGTGCTCGTACACGGCGGCGGTCAGCAGATGACGGCCCTCGCAAACCGACTCGACCACACGCCGCGCCGCGTGCAGGGCCGCCGCGTCACGACCGATCTCGACCTACAGATTGCCCAGTGGACGATGAGCGGCTCACTGAACACGCAACTCGTGGCGCAGGCCACCGCGCACGACTGCACGGCCGTGGGCCTCTCGGGGGCCGATGCTACGACGGTTCAGGTCACCAAGCGTCCCCCGTGGACGGTTAACGGGGAAACGGTTGACTTCGGCTGGGTCGGTGACGTGGATGCCATCGATCCGTCGCTTCTCACCGGCCTGCTGTCCCAGGAGCTGATGCCGATCGTGGCCCCGCTGGGGGTCGATGAGACGGGTCAGCTCTACAACGTGAACGCCGACACAGTTGCCGCCGCGCTGGCCTCGGAACTGGAGGCGCGTGCCCTTTGCTTCGTTACCGACACCGGGGGCGTGCGGCGCTCTGCCGATGACCCGAGCACGCACCTCGACACCTGCACGCCCCAACTCATCCAACAGGGCGTAGCAGATGGGTGGATCGAGGGAGGGATGCGGGTGAAACTCACCACGGCGCTCGACGCGCTCCGCGACGGGGTTGAACAGGCCTCGATCTGTACCGCGACCGACCTCGCTACCCAGGCCCACGCCACCACCATCGTACAGTAATCCCCCTTCGCTAACCCGATCCAGATCCCATGTCGCCCGCTTCGAGTGAGGCCGTTGATTTATTGAAGGAGATGATTCGCTTTCCCTCCCTCAGCGGGGAGGAGGCCGAGATCGCTGACTTCGTAGCGGACTACGCCCGACGTGCCGGCGTTGCCGTTGAACGCTACGACAACAATGTCGTGATGCGTCTCGGCTCCGGTGCAGACACGCTTCTTCTCAACTCTCACCTCGACGTGGTGCCGCCATCATCTGACCACCCGTATCCACCGTTCGAGCCGGTAGAGGCGAAAGGGGTGCTCTACGGCCGGGGCAGCGTCGACGCCAAGGCCAGCGGCGCGGCCATGATCCGGGCCCTTTACTCCCTTGCAGAAGAGGGCTGGACGCCCGAA
This sequence comes from uncultured Salinivenus sp., assembly GCA_964612165.1. GTDB lineage: Bacteria > Bacteroidota > Rhodothermia > Rhodothermales > Salinibacteraceae > Salinibacter. The sequence goes on along the minus strand of CAZTDC010000071.1, from coordinate 8,748 downwards.
CAAGGACAACTCCTGTTGGCCCTCACCACGCACGAGGAAGGGGGCAGCACGCAGAACGGCCTACAGGACCTGCGTCCACACCTGCCGGCGCTCGACGCAGCCGTCATTGGGGAACCCACCCAGCTTCGGCCCTGCGTGGCGCAGAAGGGCATTCTGATTCTGAAACTCCACACACAAGGTGCCCCTGCCCACGTGGCGCGCTCACACCGCGGCACGAACGCCATTCACAGCGCCATGGTTGCCATTCGCCAAGTGGAAGATACATCCTTCGAACGAGCGGATTCTTACCTTGGTGCCCCGAGCCTCACGGTCGCCACGATTGAAGGGGGCACAGCCCACAACGTCGTGCCCGAGCACTGCGAGGTCACCGTGGACGTGCGTAGCACACCCGCCTATACCCACGACGAGATCACGTCCCTCGTCCGCGAGGGCGTCGACGCCGAGGTCGACGTGTACAGCGACCGTCTCGTGCCCTGCGCCACCCCTGAGGACGAACCCATTGTGCGGGCCGCCCGCGCCGCCGCCGACGCCGATCCGTTCGGCTCCCCCACCTCGTCCGACTGGGTCTTCCTTCACGACGTGCCTGCCGTCAAGATGGGTCCGGGGCCGAGCCGTCGCTCCCACACCTCTGAGGAGCGCATCGAGACCCGCGAGGTACGGCGCGCCGTCTCCGTCTACCGTGATCTCGTTCGAGCTTACTTTGCCCGATAAGGGGAGCAGAGACCCGGAAGAAAACGGTCTCTGAACAGCAGGAAGGAAGCAGGAAGCAACCGTGTTTCCCAGACCTCATGCCCCCGGGCCTTCACTCATGCAGCGTTTACTTCCATTTCCAGCCGGCACAATCTGATGAGTCACCCGATCTGGCAAAAGAAGAATGGCACGACCACCGACGACTGGGCCACCCGCTTCACCGTGGGCAACGACTACGAGTGGGACCGCCTGCTCCTGCCGTATGACGTGCGAGCCACTCGTGCCCATGTGTGGGGACTGTATGAGATCGGGGTGATATCGGGGACGGAGCAGAATCAGATAAACGAGGCGCTCGACGCCCTCCTGGAGGCGTTCGAGGCGGGAGAGGTGACCGTCACACCGGAAGACGAGGACAGTCACACCGTCATCGAGCAGTTTGTGACCGACCGACTGGGCGATGCCGGGCGGAAGATGCATACGGGGCGTTCCCGGAACGATCAGGTGCTGGCGGCCCTCCGCCTCTACCTGCGCGACGCACTGGCAAGCATCGGCCGTCAGGCGACCGATCTGGCAGAGGCGCTGTGTGCGCTGGCCGACCAGCACGAGGACACACTCCTGCCCGGCTATACGCACCTCCAGCGCGCCATGCCCTCGACCGTGGCCCTCTGGGCGCTGGGCTACGCTGAGACGCTGGCTGATGACCTCGACGCCCTTCGCGAGGCACGCCGCGCCGTCAACGTCTCGCCGCTGGGCAGCGGGGCGGGATATGGCGTGCCCGTGCTCGACCTCCCGCGCCAGGAAGTGGCCGACCGACTCGGCTTTCGGGACGTGCAAACACATGCGACGGCCGTGCAGCTGGCCCGGGGCAAGCACGAGCTGGCCGTCGCCCACGCATGTACCCAGATCGGCGCCACCGCCAACCGGCTGGCGTCCGACCTCGTGCTCTACGCCACCGCTGAGTTTAACTTCGTCGAGCTGGCGTCTGAGCACTGCACGGGCAGCAGCATCATGCCCCAGAAGAAGAATCCCGACGTGCTGGAGCTGGCGCGGGCTTACCACCACCGCCTTGCCGCCGAACTGCAGGCACTCGCCACTGGACCCTCGAACCTGCCCGGCGGCTACCACCGCGATCTCCAGCTCACAAAGGGTGCCGTCATGCGTAGTGTCCAGATCACGAGCGACGTGCTTCGGGCCCTCCGCGACGTTGTAACGGGCATCACCATAAAAACAGAACAGACCGAAACGGCCTGCACGCCCGAGCTCTTCGCGACGTACCATGCACTCAAGCAGGTGGAGGCGGGGGTCCCGTTCCGGGAAGCCTACCGGCAGGCCGACGCCGATGCACCCGTCCCGAAGGACGTTCTCGCGACCTACGCCACGATGGGCGGCCCTGGACAGGAGCGTCCCGACCTCGTGCGAGAGCAGCTTGGGAAATACGCCGACTGGATCGATGAGGAAGGAGGGGCCTCAAGGGAAGAGGCCGCGTCTTCAAGAGTCGGATAGAAACGGACATCACAGGCATCTCAACTGGAGACGCGCACCGCCTCGGGGATTGTGGTGGGATCGTGGAGGTGATCGGGAAGCGAGCGGGCGAGGAGGGGGGCGGTGAGCAGCCCCTTCGAACCGAGGGCCGTAAACGTCCATATCCGATCCCGGTCCGGCATGGGGCCGAGCAGGGGGAGGTTTGACTCCGTGTGCTTGACTCGTACGCCGGCCTTGGCCTCGAGGATGTCCGTTCGGTCGACGCCCGGCAGCATGCGGGCGGTCTTCTCGCGAATGTAGGCCGTTTCGTCGGGGTCGGGGGTGAGGTCGTCGAAGTTGTTGTCGTAATTGCTGCCGAGGACGAGGGTGTCGTCCGTGTCGGGCACCACGTAGCCACGGCCGGAGAGGGGGAGGAGGGGGCCGGTCAACGTGTCGGGCTGGCGGACGCGCACCGTTTGGCCCTTCACGCCCGTAAGCCCGAGTCGCCGAAGCTCCGGGAAGGGTGGATACCCCTGCCCGAGCGCGAGAATCAGCCGGTCGGCCCGGAGCTCTTCTGTCCCGTCGGGCCCGCGTCCCACTTCCACGACCGCCGCGTCGGGCGTCTCGCGCCAGTAGATGGCGGGCGTTTCGGTCTCGACCGTGGCGCCGTTCGACCGGGCAGCATCTAGAAGCGCGTGCACCATGGCGGGCACGTCAATCGCGCCGCCCTCCGGCACGAAGAGGGCGCCTTGATCGGCCGTCACGTCGGGGTGTCGGTCCCGTACCTCTTCTGGAGACCACCAGGAGGCGAGATCGGGATACTCCTCCGCCACATGCCGGAACGGATCGAGCTGATCCTCCTCGACGACGGGGCGGAGCACGCCCTGCGGCGGAAAGAGCTGGTCGGCATCGGCCTGGCCCAGCAGCGACGACACCGCGTCCAGTGCGTCGCGCAGGCGCCAGACGGGACGAGCGCGGCGGCCCATGAACGGATTGACGAGCCCGGCGGCCGCTCCGGAGGCGCCCGTGGCGGGCTGGTCGGCCTCGATCACGTGCACGTCGAACTGGGGGCTGAGTGTGAGAGCAGCAGCGGCGCCGGCCAGACCCGCTCCCACGATCAACACGTCGGCATCGTATGACATTGCCAGAAGGGGATCCACCGATGTAGTGCTCCACTACCACACGTGCGGAATACGGGAGCGTTCGGGATACCTAGGGCCGATGATCCGTTAACGAATTGCGAGTGCCCGCCTCTTCATTCGTTTCCGACCATGACTGAGGCCCGTACCCCGAAACCTGCACGCGACGTCCCCCCGGAGCCGCCTGTGTCCTACGACGAGTTCTTAGCATGGGCCGACGAGGACGTTCGTGCCGAATGGATTGATGGGGAAATTCACGTTATAGGTCCTGCTTCTTCGACACATCAACGACTCGTCCGCTTCCTCTCTACCATCTTGAGTGTATGGCTTGAGCAGCGTGGAGAGGGAGAGCTCTTTGTGGCTCCTTTTCAGATGAAACTGGATCGTGGACGAGAGCCAGATCTTCTGGTTGTGCAGGAAGAGCATCGGAGTCGAATACAGGAGACGCACCTCGACGGTCCGGCCGATCTCGTCGTTGAGGTCGTCTCTGCCGAAAGTGGTGCACGGGATCGTGGGGAAAAGTTCTACGAGTACGAGAAAGCGGGCATTCCCGAATACTGGCTCGTCGACCCCCAGCGAGAAGAGCTCACCCTCTATCGGCTCCGAGACGGACGCTACCGGACGGTCTTTGAAGGACACGAGGGGCGGGCCACGTCGGAGGTTGTGGAGGATTTTTGGATCGAGGCCGAGTGGCTCTGGCAGGAAGAGCTTCCGGCGGTGCTGGAGGTGCTTCGGCGCTGGGAGCTGATCTGAGGAGTTGCCAAACCGACGCTGTTCCATAATTCTGTTCGATAGACGCATTTTCCGATGACGGATCGTGTACTTATCGTGGGCGGGGGGACGATTGGACTTGGGATTGGGTTTGAGCTTGTCCGGCGGGGCACGCCCGTGACGCTCCTCGAACGCGGGCAGGCTGGACGCGGCACGTCGTGGCAGGCGGCCGGCATGCTTGCGCCCGACGCTGAGATCGAGTTCGAAGAACTGGAGCTCTACGACCTGAACCGGGAGAGCCTGCGCCGCTGGCCCAGTTTTGCGGAGCGCGTGGAGGAGGCCAGCGGGAGGACCGTCGATTACCGCGACGAAGGGACGCTCATCGTCGCCGACGACCGCGACAGTGCCGAGGCCCTGCGGCGGCTTTACGACTTTCAGGTGGAGCAGGGGCTCGACGTGGAGTGGCTGACCGGGGAGGAGGCGCGCGAGATTGAACCATTTCTCGCCCCGCGCCTGTCGGCCGCCATCTTTTGCCCCTCGGACCACCAGGTAGACAACCGTCGCTTCGTGGATGCGCTTCGGGCGGCGTTCGAGGCGGAAGGGGGGACGCTCCACGAGAATACGCCGGTGGAGGCGGTGGTCCCCGATGCGGACATCCCCGCTGTGGTGTTGGAGGACGGGGAGCGCGTCGAGGGCGATCAGGTGGTCGTGGCGGCCGGCGTGTGGTCTCGCACGCTCGATGGTCTTACGCCTGTTGCCCAGCCGCCCGTTCGTCCCGTGAAGGGTCAAATGATGCAACTGGAGCGGAAGCGTCCCTTCGACCTCCAACACGTTGTGCGCGGCCCCGACGCCTATCTCGCGCCCAAGAGCAACGGTCGAATCGTCATTGGCGCGACGAGCGAGGAGATGGGCTTCGATACCACGGTCACGGCAGGAGGGCTGTACGACCTCTTGGAGGGGGCGTGGGAGGTGGTGCCCGGCATCTACGACCTACCGATGGACGAGACGTGGGCCGGCCTGCGCCCCGCCAGCCGCGATCACGCGCCCCTACTCGGCCCGTCGGACGCGCCCGGCATCTTGATGGCGACAGGGCACTATCGACACGGCATTTTGCTTACCCCGGTTACCGCCGAAGAGATGGCGAATCTGGTGCGCACAGGGGAAACCTCGACGTGGCTCGAGCCGTTTTCGCCTACACGTTTTTCTAAGGCCCAATCAGCGACCGCTGCTCATGAGCCCCGCGACTGACGCCCGTATCTCGGTGACCGTCAACGGCGAAGATCGCACTGTGCCGGACGGGTATCCGCTCACGGAAGTCCTGCGTGACCTTGAAATTGATCCCGACGAAAGCTCGGGCGTGGCCGTGGCCATTAACGAGAGCGTCATCCGGCGTCAAGACTGGGAGGGGGTCACGCTCTCCGAAGAGGACACGGTCGAGGTCATTCAGGCCCAGCAGGGGGGATAGCGGCGTACAGACTTCTAGAGTAGGGGACAGGGGCCTCTTTGCGTGCAATTGGTTTTGAGATTATGGCTGACGACGTACGGACTAACGGCTCAGTGGCGGCGGAGACCGACGATCCGCTCGTGATCGGCGACGAAACCTTCTCGTCTCGCCTCATCGTGGGCACGAGCCGGTATCCCAATCCCCAGGTGATGCTCGACGCCCTGGAGGCGACGGGCACCGAGCTTGTCACCGTCGCCATCCGCCGCGTGAACGTGGAGGACCCGGCGCCCGAGAGCCACCTCGACCTCATCCAGCAGGGCGGGTACCGCGTTCTGCCCAACACCGCCGGCTGCTACACGGCCCGGGAAGCGGTGCTTGTGGCCCGCCTGGCGCGGGAGGCCCTCGATACCGACCTCATCAAACTGGAGGTCATCGGGGACGACGAGACACTGATGCCGGACGTGGAGCAGCTTCTCGACGCCGCCAAGACGCTGGTGGACGACGGCTTCACGGTGCTCGCGTATGCCAACGATGACCCCATCACCTGCCGCAAGCTGGCCGACCTTGGCTGTGCAGCGGTCATGCCCCTCGGCTCTCCCATCGGTAGTGGAATGGGCATCGTCAACCCGTACAATTTGCGCATCATCCGGGAGGTCATTGACGACACGCCCCTTATCGTCGACGCGGGCATCGGGACGGCGAGCGACGCCGTGACCGCGATGGAGCTCGGGTACGACGGGGTCTTGCTCAACACAGCCATCGCTGAGGCGCAGCATCCGGTAGAGATGGCCCATGCAATGCGGCTCGCGGTGGAGGCCGGGCGCCATGCCCACCGGGCCGGGCGCATTCCGCGTCGGCTCTATGCGCAGGCCTCGTCTCCCGCCGAGGGCCAGATCGGGTCGTAGCGTCCCCGCGCCACTGACGCCGCTGGTGTTGAACGCGCATGTTCGAAGCCTCTTCCTTCCGATCCGAACGGTCATGGTCAAGGTCCCGTACCCCAGCCTCGCACTCATTGCCGACGGCTTTACCGATGCGGATCGGGTCGACCGCGCCGTGACGGCGGTGGAGGCAGGCGTGCGATGGGTCCACCTGCGCGACCATCAGGCCGGGCCGGAGGAATTTGAACACGCCGCTCGCGACCTGGTGGCGCGCCTCCGAGCGGCAGCCGAGGACGTGACGATCAGTGTCAACACCCGGATCGGGGTAGCCGAGGCCCTGGAAACGGGATTGCACCTCGGATGGCGGGGTCCCTCGGTGGAAGAGGCCCGAGACCTTCTTGGGGAGGACACCCTTATCGGGTACTCCGCCCATGAGGAGATCGGCATCGAAGGGGATCGGGCACCCGATGTCGACTACTACTTTTTCAGCCCGGTGTACGAGACCAGCAGCAAGCCCGATCAGCCGCCTGCGGGCATTCCCGCCCTGCGCTCGTTCTGCCAGACCGCTGCACCGGTTCCCACCCTGGCCCTCGGGGGCATCACGCCGGAGCGCGTGCAGGCCTGTCGCGAGGCCGGGGCCGAGGGCGTGGCTGTGCTGTCCGGCATCATGGAAGCCGACGTGCCCGTGGCCGCCACCCGTGCCTACCTGCGTGCCCTGAGGCGACCAATCTCAGATTGGCAGTAGGGAGGGACCGTCCCGTCAGAAACGAAGCGGTCGTCGCCCAATCCACACTTCGAATCCATCTTCTGTCTCGCAATCCCCATTAGATCATGTCAGACAAGCCCGTAGCCCTGACCATCGCCGGAAGCGATTCAGGGGGAGGAGCTGGCATTCAGGCCGACATTAAGTCCATGGAAGCAAACGGGGTCTTTGCGACCTCGGCCCTTGCCGCCGTCACCGCCCAAAATACCGAGACGGTGGCGCAGGCCCACGACCTGCCCCCCTCGCTCGTGGCCGCCCAGATCGATGCAGTGGCCGAGGACATGGAGGTCCAGGCCGCGAAGACCGGCATGCTGTCGAATCCGGAAATCATCGAGGCGGTGGCCGAGCGGGTGGAGGCCCATGACCTCCAGCCCTTCGTCGTCGATCCGGTGATGATCTCGAAGACCGGTTTCAAGCTGCTTCAGGACGAGGCGATCGAGACGCTGATCGATGAGTTGCTGCCCCTAGCGACGGTCATCACACCCAATGTGCATGAGGCCGTTCACCTGACCGACCTCGACGCCATTGAGACGGTCGACGACCTGCGGACCGCCGCCGAGGCGCTGTATGAGCGGGGGCCGGACGCGGTGCTGGTAAAGGGCGGGCATTTGGCCGACGAAGAAGCGGCGATTGACGTGCTCGTGGACGGCACGGACTCGCACACCGTCTCTGCCCCGCGTATCGACACGCCGCACACGCACGGGACAGGGTGCACGTACGCGTCGGCCATCGCTGCCAACCTCGCGAAAGGGCACGACCTTCGACCGGCCGTTGAACGGGCGAAGCAGTACGTCACCGGGGCCATCCAGCACGCACTGCCGCTGGGACAGGGACGAGGTCCCACGAATCACTTCTTCCATCTCCCCGCCGAGGCCGCCGTCTCGCCCGACTCCCCCCTGAGTTCAGCAGACGCAGCCGGGAGTGCGGGCGGCGCCGAGGACCGATGACTAGTCGTCACTAGACGGATCGCTGCTGGACGGGAGCTCCAGGCTCCCGTTTTCTTTGGGAGAGTCGATCGAGTGGAGAAGGTCGATGCGGGCTTGGTACTGCTCGAGCATCACGTCCATGGGGCGAGCGTCATCCTGGATCGTGACGACCTCGTCGCAGACCAGTTCGATGGCCCGCTCGACGACCAGCGACGGTGTGAGGCCAAGTTGCTGGGCAACGGACCGGAGCCGGTCGGCCCGGTCAGGGGGGAGGGAGAGTCGGAGGGCAACCTGGTCTCCCTCTTGTGATGTTTCCTCGAGTACCTCGGCGGGTACGTCGTCCAGGCTCTCGATCGGGACGTCGTAGAGCGTGTCGGGCGAATCGTCAGAATGGTCGGACACGTCACTCACGAGCGGTAACGGGCTGGTGCGAAAGGGTAACCTTCATGCTATACATGATGCAGATTGTGTGCCAAAAAGGAAAACAAGTGGGCAGAGCCCACGTGGTTGGCGGTAGGCGTCGAATTCCTATATCGGAGTGGGAGGGGTGTGGGAAGAATCGAAACGGTACCGTTTCCCCGTGAACACTTCGTAGAAACGACGGAGGATCGGATCTTTTCGGCAAGTGCGGTCGTGTACAGCAATCGAATTGAGCACACTATGTGCTCCAAAAGACCAATTCCTGCCCGTAGCTCAGTCGGACAGAGCGCAGCCTTGCGGAGGCTGAGGCCGGGGG
>CAZTDC010000070.1:0-11764 GCA_964612165.1 uncultured Salinivenus sp. | reverse complement strand
AACATTTGTTGCAGGAAAAGAACCTGCCCAGGCGCCTCCCATTGTTGCAAGTGCCTTCGGAATGAGTTTTAATGACTTTACCGACGCGGGGACTATCATCATGGTCTGTTTGCTTCAACCCACCAACTGACCCGCTCGTTCTGACCAATTACGATTCGGTGCGAATATGAGCACGTTCGACTTCGGCTTCGACGACCACGAGGACTCGCCTCGGGAGGGTCACCTCAGAGATCTCGTGGCCGCCTACGAAGAGGATCCCTCTTCGTACTTCGATTCGAGCGACCTTGAGGAGATTGCCTCCTTCTACTTCGAACAGGAGGAGATGGAGAAGGCCCTGGAGGTGATTGATCATCTCATCGACCTCCACCCCTATCAGTCGGACGCGTGGATGCGGCGGGGCATTCTCCTCAACAACCTGGGCCGCCACCGCGACGCGCTGGAGGCCTACGATAAGGCCCTGGAGATGAATCCCGTCGACGCCGAGACGCTCATCAACCGGGGCATCACGCTCGACAGCCTCGGCCGCACGCAGGAGGCCTTGGAGGCGTACGAAGAGGCCCTATCCATCAATCCGCTTCACAGCGAAGCCCTCTTCAACCGGGGCGTCACGCTGGAGCGGGCCGATCAGCTTGAGGCCGCCGTCGAGGCCTTCGAGCGGTGCGCGGAGGCGAACCCCGACCATCCTGAGGTCTGGTACGAGCTCGGCTACTGCTACGACCGGCTTGGGCAAAACGAGGAGAGCGTAGAGGCCTACGACCGCCACATCGACGTCGACCCGTACTCGCAGGACGCGTGGTACAACCGGGGGATTGTGCTGAACCGCATGGGCCGCTTCGAGGACGCGGTGTCGAGCTACGACATGGCCCTCGCCATTGACGACGAGTTTGCCTCGGCCTACTACAACCGGGGCAACGCCCAGGCCAACATGGGCGCGCTCGACGATGCCATCGAGAGCTACGAGCAGGTGCTTGACCTGGAAGGTCCTGATGCGGCCACCTACTACAACCTTGCCCTCGCCCACGAGGAGAAGGGCAATTTCGAAGAGGCCCGACATTTCTACCAGCAGGCGCTCGACGAGGAGTCGACCTACCCAGAGGCATGGTACGGCCTTGGCTGCTGCTTCGACGCCGAAGAACGGTTCGACGAGGCCCTCGAATGCTTCCGGTACGCGCTCACGCTCGACTCGGAAGCGCCCAAGTTCTGGAAGGCGCGGGCCGACTGCGCCTACAAGGCCGGTCGGCTCGACGAGGCCCTCTCTGCATACCAGCGGGCGGTGAAACTCGACGAGGCCGACGAGAACGCCTGGGTCGGGTACGCGGAAACGCTCCTGGCCAAGCAGCAGCCGCAGGAGGCCCTGGAGGCGTACGAACAGGCCCTCGACCTTGCCCCGAACAGTGCCAACACGTACTTCCGACAGGCCAGGGCCCTCCTGGCCCTGGGTCGCGCCGACGAGAGCATTCGCTCGTTGAAGACGGCGTTCCGGCTTGATCCGACCAAAAAGGAGGAGTTTCGGCGGGCGTACCCCGATCTCTACGAGAATGAGCGGGTCCGGCAACTCCTGAACCTCGATCAATCCTAGCGGACCCCCCTCGCCGCCCCCCCCAGCGGGAAGACCGGACTCTCGAAACGCGTCCCTCCCATGTCCTCATCGCCCCTCACCCTCCTCCGCCACCTCCTGTACGGCATGCTCATGGGGGGTGCCGACGTGATCCCTGGCGTGAGTGGGGGCACGATGGCCCTCATCGTCGGGATCTACGAGCGGCTCGTCGGGGCCATCAGCTCGGTGGTGTCGTGGGGACTCGCTCTGCTCCGCTTCGATCTCGACGAGATGGGCACGCACTGGCGGGCAGTGCCGTGGCGACTGGTGCTGCCGCTTGGAGCCGGCATTGGCGCCGCCATTGTCATTGGGGCCCGCACGATCCCAGGGCTCATGGAGGCCTATCCGGCGCAGATGCGCGGACTCTTTCTGGGCCTCGTCGGGGCCTCGCTCTTCATTCCCGCCCTGCGCATTCGCCACCTGACGCTGGGACGCGGTGCGATCGGGGTGGGCTGTGCGGCCCTCGCCTTCTACCTGACGGGCCTGCCCATCCTTGACGTTGCCGACACCCCCGGGCTCCTGCGCGTCTTCTTCTCGGCGACGGTGGCCATCTGCGCGATGATTCTGCCCGGCGTGAGCGGGGCGTTCTTGCTCAAGGCGCTCGGCATCTACGAGCCGACCCTGCAAGCCATTAACACGGTGCTCTCACTCGACTTCTCGGCCGTTCCGTACGTCCTCACCTTCTGCCTGGGCGCCGCCGTTGGACTTGGGTCGTTTGCCAAGCTGCTCGACTGGTTGCTTGCCCACCGCCACGACGCGACGATGACCGCCCTCGTGGGCCTCATTGCCGGCGCGCTCCGCTCCCTCTGGCCGTACCTCGGACCCGAACGCGCCCTCCGGCTCCCGGGCGCAGACGACCCGGTCGTGTCCGTCGTGGGCCTCACCGTCCTCGGATTCGGGGCCGTCCTTGCTCTGGTGTGGTGGGAACGCCAGACGGAAGCGGAACCCGCTCCTTCGGCGGGCTAATCCTGTTCTGCTGCTCCTTCGGACTGCTCCCACGCTCTGCCTCTTGCCAATGCGCCTCCTCCCTCCGCTCGGGGCTGCTGTCCTGATTTGCTTCCTGGCCGGATGTACGGCGGGGACTCCCGTGGGAGGTGATCGCTCCTCCCTCGATTCGCTTCGGGCCGAGAACACCAAGTTGCGCGCCCAGAACCGATCCCTTCGCGACTCACTTCGGTTCCGGCACGCCATCAAGACCGGACAATACTACCGCGAGCGGCGGACCCTCCAGGATCAACTTACCCGCCTTACCTACGAGGTCCGGCTGCTTCGAGACGGCGGACTGACCGTCGCCCAGCTCCCCGCCGATTCCCTCTTCGCCACGGCCGACTCACTGAGCAAATCCGGGGTGTCCCGCCTTCAGACTATTGCCCAGCAGCTCCAACGCGCCTATCCAAATCGGGCCGTCCGAGTGGAGGGGCACGCCGACGACACGCCACTGGGCGACCGGCTCAGCGAGCGCTTTTCCTCGAACTGGGAGCTGTCGTGTGCCCGTGCAACGACCGTGTTGCGCAAGCTGGATGCTCTCAGCTCCCTTGATCCCAGCCAATTTACAGCTGTTGGGTACGGGGCCACGCGCCCCCGCGCCTCCAACGACACGGCCGAGGGCCGGCGGCGCAACCGGCGGGTCCGCATCGCCGTGCTTCCGCTCCCCAAAGACTACTCGCGCCCGTTCGAGACGTCCTGGTGAACAGGCCGGTACCGCCCGACGAACTGAAGGTGGCTGGTCGAGCCGTCGTCGTTCGGGTACACCCCGAAGCCGTCAATCCGATACTCCGGGCCCTCCGGCGTCTCGACGACCCGTTCCCGAAAGCTTTCGACGAGCCCGGTGTCCGTGCGCCGGTACCAAACAACGGCCTCGCCGACCGTCCGCCCCCGATACACGGTCGTTGAGCCGTCCGCGTGCGTGACCTCGCAGAAAAGCGTGTCGTTTCGGACGTAGTTGCGCGCGTCGGCCCGCTCCACGTGCCCGTCGGGATACCGGTCGACTTGAGTCCCGACCTGCACGTCCCCCTCCCACCGGTAACGGTGCTCAGCGGTGAGGGAATCGACCCGTTCGCCCGAATAGGTGTACGCGACGAACGGCCCCTTCCAGTGCCCCGTAAAGGGATCGAGGGCGGCCTTCGTCGGCTGCGCCTGAACGGGAGCGAGCCCACCGATCATCAGAAGGAGACTCACGATGGGCACGAGGGCGTGGCCCCAATGGACAGCCGGACGCGCCTTTTCTATCTTTGAGTGGTTCGCAATCTGCATGACGCTCTGGAAGGTCGGCTATGAAACGGTTTTTCGTCGGTGCGGGAGCGGTGGTCGGTGGGCTCCTGCTCGTCTTTGTGGCGTTCTTTTTCTGGGCCAGCTCGGGCGGCCTCCCCGAAGATGAGCTTGCCCAAATCAGGCAATACTCTGCCGAGCCCGCATCGACGGCCCCCGACACCGTTACGGTCATGACCTACAACATCGGGTACCTCTCGGGGATGACGAACAACGAACCCGTCGTGCGGCCCGACAGCCTCTTCACCAGCAACATGGAGCAGGCCGTCGACCTCATCCGGGACGCCGATCCGGACGTCATCGGGGTTCAGGAAATCGATTACGGCGGCGCGCGGGTCGGGCACGTCCATCAGCTCGACACGATCGCGACGCGCCTCGGGTATCCCACGGCGGCGCAGGCCGTGAACTGGGACGAGCGCTATCTTCCCTTCCCGTACGGCTGGCCCTCCGTCAACTTTGGCCGCACGATCTCGGGCCAGGCCGTCCTGAGCCGGCATTCGATTCGACAGCATAAGCGGACCGTGCTTCCTCGCCCGCCGCAGCCCTTCTTTCGGGACGCCTTCTACCTCGATCGGCTCGCCCAGGTCGTCGTGATCGACCTTGGCGGCCGCCCCGTGGCCGTCGTGAACCTGCATCTCGAAGCCTACCACACCGGCACCCGCGAGAAACAGATCCGTCGGGTCCGTGCGCTCTACGACCGGCTCGTCGGCGCGAACGTCCCCAGCCTCGTCATCGGCGACCTGAACAGCGAGTTGCCCATTGCCGACGACACCGCGACGACCGCGAACCGGACTTCGGCTGACGGCACGATGCGCACCCTCCTCGGCGACACCTCCCTTCGCCTTGCGTTTTCCGACAGCACGTACCGAGAGGGACCACCGCCCGCCACCTTCCCGGCGGATGCTCCCGCCCAGAAGATCGACTACATCCTGTATCCGCCCGATCTTTTTGCGCCCGTGACCCGGCACATCCAGTGCGGCGCGCCCTCCCCGCCGTCCGACCACTGCGCCGTCATCGCGTCGTTCCGCCTCCGCAAGTCAGTCGCCGAGTGGCCGGCTCCGGCCGACATCCCGCCGCTGGACACCCTCCTTACCGACTAACCCCCCGCGGACTCAAACGTTTGAATATCATCGCGCCTCAAAAACGAGCGCCAATCCTGAACTGGAGAGTTTTCCGATCAGAGCATGACTGGACGCTCGTCAGGGCACTTCTTTTTCATTCAGCCAGAACGGTTATTTCGTCTTCACGCACCACAACGAGTTCCCGCTCCTCGGCGGCAATCGAGAGGACACTGTTCACTTTCTCCATGTGCTTTTCCAGGTGCTTCGGTACGATGGGATGTATGTCTATCACCACAACACCGATCTCGTATGAACGGATGTTTTGCTGATGCCCGAGGCTGGTGTCGAGAGTGACGAAGACAGCAAATTCCTCCTCCGCAGCCAAAAGGAGTTCGTCATCGTCGTAGTCTTCCCATCCTCGGTACTGTGCCGTTATCACCTCATGCTCATCCGGGAACTGATGGCGAAGGGCATGAGGTACGTCATGGTCGAGGAGGATCCTCATTCAGGAACCTGATTTCTTTTTTTCCCCGTCGTCGCTGAATTGCCGTCTGTACACCTCTCGGACGAGATCGGGATCAATATCGTACTGCTCAATGAAGTCCTCGACTGTGTAGCCGTGGTTCAAGTACTGAGAGAGATAGGAAATAGGAATTCGGGTGCCCCGAAAAACGGGCTCACCGCCATGCTTCCCCAGCGAAACCTCAACGGGATTGTTCTGAGAATCACCGTCCATCGTGTGGGGCTGATTGTTGAAAACGATCTACACAAGTTGCTCCGTGTAGCGGGGAATCCGCTTACAGCGGCCGGGAAAGCCTAGTTTCCGAAAAGTGCCCTGCCATCCGAACTCCTTCCGCCTCGACAAGCCGGAAGCGAGGGAGCCGTTCTCATATCAACGTTCCACTTCGAATATCCTCACCGCCGATTGACGCAACCAAAAACGCCCACCCCACCCTCTCACATGCCAATCCCGGCGAGACGAGCCGGAGAAGCAGGAAGCCAATCCCCACCGGACACTACGCCGCCGCCGGTGTTGCCTCCTCTTCCTCCTCCGACCAGTCGGTGGCCTCGGCGATCTTCTCGCACTGCTGACACCGGATGCTGCGGTCCGTCTTCTCGAAGCAGGGCCGGGCGCTCCACGGCGCCGGCGTCTCCACGTCCGGCAGCGCCAACTGCGCCGCCGTCATGTCCGCCAGCGTCTCGATAAACTTGGGATGGCTGTTGAGGCCGGGCATCACCTCGTAGTGCTCCGGAATGGGCTCGCCCTCCTCCTCCAGATCCTCCGGAATCTCGATGGCCAGCTCGTAGCTCGTCTCGATGTGGTCGGTCACAAACGCCACCGGCACCACGAGGACGTCCTCGCCCTCCTTCGCAAGTTCTGCCACCGTATCGTCGGTCGGCGGCTCCAGCCAGTCCGACGGGCCCACCTTGCTCTGGAAGGCCGTGCTAAAGTCGTGGTCGTGCCCGCGGTGCTCCATCAGGTGCTTCACCGTGGAGTGCACAAGACAGCAGTACGGGTCGCGGCGCTCCTTCATCTCCGTGAGCGGCGTGCCGTGCGCGCTGAAGAGAAGGTGCACGTCGTCGCGCACGTCATCGGGGAAGCGCGCCAGCCCCTCATCGATGCGCTCGCTCAGGGCCTCGATGTACTTCGGATACGTGGCGTACTCGAAGACAAAGGAGGTGGGCCACTCCGGAATCTCGCCGGCCTGTTCGAGCTCGTACCACTCCACAAGCGAGGCGCCCGTCGTCGTTTTCGAGTACTGCGGGTAGAGGGGCAGCAACACAACCTCGTCCACGCCGTCCTCTTCCATCTGGGCGGCCGTCTCCTCGCTAAACGGCTCCCAGTAGCGCATGGCCATGTACGTCTTGAAATTGACGCCCGTCTGGGCAGCGTACTGCTCGTTGAGCTGCTGCTCCAGGTTGTCGGCCTGCTCGCGCGTGAGGGGATTGATCGGCGAGCCGCCGTCCTCGCTAATTTCCTTGTAGTCCTCGGCCACGGACTTCGACCGGAAGTACGAGATGAGCTTGGAGAAGGCCTGCCGGACGCGGCCACGGGCCTGGAAGTAGACGACCTCCGCGAAGTCGATGATAGCCGGATCCATGAACAGGTTGTAGAGGAACGGCTCCACCGCCTCCTCGGAATCGGGCCCGCCGAGGTTCAGCATGACCACCCCCACCGTGTCGCCCGACTCCACGTCGAGCTTGTCGGACGGATAAAACTGGCCGTTCACCATGCGGGGATCGTCGTTGTACCCCGCGCGATCATAGCGTTTCAGAAACTCGTAGGGCGTCATCGGTCGTGCAGAGAGACTCGTTCAGAAGGATCGGACGCGTTGGTCTACCAAACGTACGCAACAGTCGGAAGACCCGTACCTTCCTGCAATTGTTGCACGTGCGTTGCGGTTTCGGACCGACTGGGCGGTCTGATTAACGGTTTGCGAACAATCGGACCGTTTTCCTGGAAGCGATGTCGAGCCGGGCGTTATCCCGCGGTGCGCTTCCGGATCCGAGCCAGCTGTTCAGGGGACCATCGAATTGCGGGCTTGGCACGTCCCCCATCGAGCCGACGCTTCGTCTCCTGGCGGCGGCGAGCTTGACGGGCCTTCCGTTTCTTCTTTTGCCTCATCCGATCGAGCCGGGGTGTTCGCCGGCGCCGGTACACCTTCCGAAACGGTTGGGCAAAGAACCGCTGTTGTGTTCTCATGGCTGAAAACCTCCCCACTCAGAGGTGGAATCTACAGGTTGCCTGGATCGCTTTCTCGAATACATTGACCAGACTCTCTCCTTTGACGCCTCGATGGGGGAAAGTTCCGTCTCATCGACGAGATCGTTGCCCGGACAGAAAGGAGCTCCGAGGCACGAATTCTGAATTCGCCCATGCTGTTGGTTACCATTGGAGAGGAACGGCCCTCCAAGGCCGCCGGACCTGGGCCGTTGTCATTCCGCAGATCGCGCGCTCTGTTCATCAGCAGCCCCCCACGAATGATCGGCAAGTCGGACCTCATTCTGTTAGCGGCCTGTCTGCTCGTGGGGACTGGCGTGTTTCTGTCCCCTCCCTCCGACGAAATGCGCAGGGTGAAGTCGATGCAGTCGGGCTCCCCCACCGCTCAGCAGACCGGGCTGGAGGGAACGGTGGTGTTGCCCCCACGCGAGCCCAACCGCCGCCGGTTTCGGGGACGGGCCTACCGACAGCGCACCAACCGGGGCGATCGTGAGCAATCGGACTCGGGCGCCTCTTCCTCCGAAAACCGGTACCGCAGCGTCATCATCAGCGCGCATCCGCTCTCGTTCGAGCCCACCGTCGAGCCCCTTGATCCCGTCGAGATCGACCAGACGGACACGTCGTTCGATCCTCAGGTCACGCCCGTCACGGCAGGCACGACGGTTCAGTTTGTGAACAGCGACCCCTTCTACCACAACGTCTTCAGCCTCACGCCCGGCGCTCGATTCAACATTGGGCGCCGCCCCACCGGCGTCGTCGTAGAGGAAACCATCCCAGCCCTCGACGACCCCGCGCCGGGAATGGGCGTCGTCGAACTGCACTGCGACATCCACCCACAGATGAATGCGTTCATTGTGAGCCTGGAGACCCCGTTCTTCACGCGGGCAGACGCGGACGGCGCTTTCAGTCTCGACGGTCTCCCCGAGGGCCGATACCGAATTCTTGCCTATAGTCCTCGCCAGGATCCCGTGCGCTTCGAGGTCGAGCTTAGCGAGGGCCAGCGCATCAGTCGAACCATCGACCTGCGATGACGAAGAACCTGCCGATCAAATACAAGCTGTTCGTCCTCCTCTTCGGACTCACGGCGGGCGTAGTGGCGGTCATTCTCTTCGCCACCAACCGGATCGTCTCGGAGGAGGTGCGGCAGGGGGTCGTCGACAACTTCAGTCAGACTCAGACCTTCCTCAACCAGCAGCAGCGTCTCCGCTACGACCGCCTCGTGGAGTCGGCCTACCTGATCTCTGAGAACTCCACGTTCAAGGCCAACCTGTCGCTCAACGATCCGCCCACGATGTCCCAGAGCGTCCGGCGGTTCAGCCGCTTCGTGAAGGCGGACCTCATGATTGTGACCAACCAGAAGGGGAAGGTGCTCTCCTGGCTCGGTAACCCGGAGCAGCGTGGCACCATGCTCATGCGACGCGAAGGGGTTCGCACGGCCCTGTCGGGACAGGACCCGCCGCTTGAGATCAAGCTACCGACGCTTTGGGCCATCGACCAGACGCTCTACCAGGTCGTCACCATTCCGGTGTACGGCGGAAATGATGTGATCGGGACGCTAACACTTGGGGCGCGCTTTACGGAGGTGGAGGCCGCGAATCTGCGCCAGGACAGCACGATGCAGGTGTCCCTCTTTCTGGAGCGGGAACGTATCGCCTCCACCCTCCCCGACACGACCGCCAATCCCTACCCCACGCTCTGGGGCGAGGAGCAGGACCGGATCGAAAGGGTCGTGCAGGAGCACGAATCCACCCCCTCTTTTCGTCTCACGGTCAACGGCCAGGAGCACTTCGCCTTCCTGAGCCTGCTGGGTCAGGGGGAACCCGCGTTTTACGTCGCCAGTGTGCCAGTGGACACGGAGCTCGGTACACTGTATTCACTGCGGCAGAACATCCTCCTCATTGCCGTGATCGCGGCCCTCCTCACCATTCCCCTCGCCATTTTTCTCGGCGGCCTCGTCTCCGGCCCCATCGAGGACTTGCAGGACGCGATGGGCCGGGTGGAGGACGGGGACCTGGACGTGGAGGTGGCCGTGCAGAGCGGCGACGAAATCGGCCGGCTCGCCCACAGCTTCAACGAAATGATCGCCGACCTCCGCGAGCGGTCTCTTCTGCAGCGCCACGTCGGGGCACACACCCTCGAGATGATTCGCGACAGCGAGGAGCTCAGGATCGATCTCGCCGAGCAGGGCCAGATGCAGGCCCTCGCGGTCATGTTTACGGACCTCCGCGGCTCAACCGATCAGATTGAGCGCACCGCGCCCCGCGAGTTCGTGCGCCAGCTCAACCGCACGTTCAGCACCCAGACGAAAATCGCCAGCCACTTCGACGGCTCGATCGACAAGTTCGTCGGGGACGCGATGATCGCGATTTTCGGTGGGGATGCTCCCCTGGAGCGCGCCCTCCGCTGCAGCATCGAGATCCAGCGTGCCTTCCGGACGGATCCGATGTCGTCCTCGTTCTGGAACGGGCTGGGCATCGGCGTGAACTACGGCCCCATGCTGATGGGCAACATGGGCACCGAGGAACGGCTCGACTACAGCGTGATTGGGGCAGAAGTCAACCTGTGCGCCCGGCTCTGCGAGACCGCCGGGCCGGGTCAAATTCTCGTCCGGCGCGACCTCATCGAGCGCCACGGCCTCGCCGACACAATCCGGATCCAATCGGTGGGCCCCCAAACGTTTAAGGGCTTCGATCGCCAGTTCGAAATTGCTGAAGTGACTTATGATTCCGACGGATAGGCGTCTTTTTGCCGCCCTCCTCTGCTTCTTGTTTCTTGGGATCGGTCCGGTCCCGGTCCACGCGCAGGTCGACCTCGGCGCCGGATTCGACGTGGAGTACCGAATGGGGGGAACGGACTCCCGTTTCCTCCTCAACGAAATCCCGACGGAAGAGGACGTGCCGCACTCCGGCTCCTCGAGCCCTCACTTTGCCCTTCGGCAGGTCAACCTGTTCGTGTTCTCGGGGATCGGAGACGACTTCTTCTTCGAAGGTCGACTGCAGATCGACAACATTGGCGAGGGCGGGCTCAATCCGCCGCGCGTGGGTCTTGCTTATCTGGGCTGGGACCCGCGCGACCAGCCGTTCTCAGTGTCAGCCGGGCGCTTCGTGAATCCCTTCGGGCAGTACCCGAAGGAGAGCCTCGCTTTCCGGAACGACTTCGTGGCGGCACCGCTCCTCTACGGATACGGGGTGAACGTGACGCAGGGCCTGGGGTACTGGCCGGGCGCCCGGTCCGCGACTTCGGGCTACGACGGCTGGGACCAGGCGGTCAGCACCCTCTACCGCACCGGCTACGTGACCGGCCTCCAGGGCTCCTGGACCCTCGTCGAGAACACGCTCGTCTGGGACCTTGCGATCACCAACAACACGCCGGCGTCCCGCGTCAGCATCACCGGGAGCGGCAACGTGGCGGCCATCACGCGCCTGGAGTATCGTCCCGCCTTGTTCTGGACACAGGGGGTCTCGTTCAGTCACGGCGCGTTCATGGACGAGCATCCCGACAACGCCCCGCTCCGAGGGTCCACAGCCCTCAACAGTTTCCGGCAGACGCTGATCGGGACGGATTTCCAAACCGGCTACAGCTACTTTGCGCTAAGCGGGGAGGTCGCGTACACAATCTGGTCGGTGCCCGGTTACCGTCAGGACGCAACGCCCCCGTACCGGGACGGCGCGTTCGTGCGGGACGAGCAGGGCAATCCGGCCCGGTTCCGACTCACGCAGTGGGGCGGGCACGTGGACGCCAAGGTTGAGCCCCCGTTCCTGTCCGGCTCGTACCTGGCCGTGCGCGGGGAGCACCTGTACTTCCCCAAGCGCGGCCATCCGGTGACCGGCGCCACCTTCAAGTGGGACTCGGACGTGACGCGCCTCTCCGCCGTCGTCGGCTACAAGCTGCATCGCCGCATCCTCGCGAAGGTGTCGTTCACCGAACAGACGCCGTTCGACGGGTCGCTGTACAGCCTGCGATTTCAGGTGACGTCGATGTTTTAAGCACTGCGCCGGACGTTGACTGGCCGATCGTTGTCCTCTCCCATCCTCCCTCGTCCCATGTCCGCCGCCTACGAGCCCATCCCCCTCGACTTCACCGAGTACCCGCCCGACCAGATGCGCGAGCGCGCCG
>CAZTDC010000069.1:0-11822 GCA_964612165.1 uncultured Salinivenus sp. | reverse complement strand
TGGCGTCGATGCCGTGCCCTCGCAGACCCTCCACCTGATCCTGCATCAGCGCGATAAGGGGCGAAACGACCAGCACAGTCCCGTCGGCAAGAAGGGCCGGCACCTGGTAGCAAAGCGACTTTCCGCCCCCCGTCGGCAGCACGCCCAGGACATCGTTCCCCTCAAGCACCGCCTCAATGACCGCCTCCTGGCCCGGCCGAAATGACGGGTAGCCCCATCGGTCCTGCATCACGCGACGCGCATCCGCTATGGTCGAGGAGGCCACTTGGCTCATCTGGAATCAATCACTACGAAATGTGTGGAGGCGGCCAGCTCGCCAGCAGCTTTCGCCGGCACATACGAATGAAGATTGTATCTCACAGAATCCTGTTCGCTCCCCCGGCGAATTTGGATTCGTGGGTTCTTATGTTTTCGCCCGCGTCAATGGAAAGGGTTCCGTATTCAATTTTGGATTCTGCTCAACGGATCGGCCGCAAATGTCTCCCCCTCGTATCTCCATCATTATCGTCTCCTGGAACGCCCGGTCGGTGGTCCGCGAGTGCCTGCCGTCCGTGGTCGCCACCGATTATCCCAATCTGGAAATCATCTTCGCCGACAATGCTTCCACCGACGGAACGTCCGCCTGGATTGCGCGCGAATACCCATCAGTCAAAATTGTGCGGCATCCCGAGAACTGGCTCTTCGCCCGGGGCAACAACGCCGCCCTCCCGCACGCGACCGGCGAGTACGTCCTTCTCCTTAACAACGACGTGGAGGTGCCTCCCGACTGGCTGCATCCCCTCGTTCAGACGATGGAAGACAATCCCGATGTGGGGGCGGTTCAGCCAAAACTTCTCCAGTACGACGATAGAAATCGATTCGAATACGCAGGAGGGGCGGGCGGATTTATCGACCGCGCTGGATATCCGTTCACGCGGGGTCGTCTCTTCAACACAATGGAACGCGACCGTGGTCAGTATGACGAGGCCTGCGACGTGTTCTGGGCCACCGGCGCCGCAATTCTGCTCCGCCGCTCGGCACTCGACGAGGTGGGACTGCTCGACGAGCGCTTCGAAATGCACATGGAAGAAATTGATCTCTGCTGGCGCCTGCAGCGTCACGGCTACCGGATCCGCGTGCAGCCCCAAAGCACGGTCTACCACATCGGCGGAGCGTCTCTCCCTCAAAGCTCCCCACGAAAGACCTACTACAACTTTCGGAACGGCCTGCTTTTGCTCTACAAGAACCTCCCGCCCTCGGTGTGGCGCAAAACGATGCTGCTCCGCGCACCGTGCGACGCCGCGGCGCTGGGTCGCTTGTTGAGCGCGGGTAAATGGGCCGAAGCGGCATCAGTTTTGCAGGCTTATAGAGACGCGTATCTAATGCGCCACCATTACACCGACGCACGCCCTGACGAGACCGACCCGCTTGTGCCGCCGCCCTATCGCGGCCTTGCCCCCGTCGACTATTTCCTCCGCGGCCGGAAAACATTTTTGGATTTACCGGCCGAACGATTTAAAGGACCCAATCGAACCGTATCCCCTTCCCTACGCTAGTCGCCCTAGAGAAGCCGTCCATTTTCGGTTCATCAGTGCCTGAGGAGAAATCCAGGCACTCCCAAAATTCCAAAGTTCTTGTGAGCTATTTGCCTTCCCGGTTCCTCTCGTAAATCTTTCAACTTCTATCTTCTCCTTTGAACGAACCCTCGATCTTGAACGCACGCTGACTTCAACGCTTCTGGTCTTATGAACGACCTCTTATCTCAAGACTACCTTACCGCTGACACGTTGAGCATGGTCGCCGACTACCTGCTGAGTGCCGTTGCGTTTATCGCCATCTTGATGGTGGGTCGCTACGTCGCAAACTGGGTCCGCAACGCCATTCGAGGAGGCCTCGAGAAGCCTGACGTGGACCGTACTCTAACGAAGTTCGCCAGCAATTTTGCCTATTATGGCATCTTTCTCTTGGCCCTCTTCGCTGCCCTCGAAACGGTGGGGGTCGAAACGGCCAGCTTTGTCGCGGTCCTTGCCGCCGCCAGCTTCGCCGTTGGCCTAGCCCTGCAAGGCACCCTTGCAAACTTTGCGGCCGGAATTATGCTTCTCATCTTCCGTCCCTTCGGCGTGGGCGACTATGTGGAGATCGCCGGGGAAACGGGATTTGTCCGTGACATCCAGCTCTTTTTCACGCGTCTTACGACCCGTGAGAATCGCCTCATCATCATCCCCAATGGCGACATCTTCGGCTCGACGATCGAAAACATCTTCGCCCACGACGAAATCCGCGTCGACTGCGACGTGGGCACCGACTATCCGGCCGACATTGACGAGACGCGCGAGGTCTTGCTTCAGGCCGCCCGGCAAGTCGAAGATCGAATCGAGGAGAAAGGCGAACAAGCTGCCCTGGTGGGTTTGGGAGGATCATCAATCGACTGGCAGGTGCGCGTTTGGGCCAAACCGGAGGACTACTTCCGCCTCCGACAGGAACTGACGCGCGAGGTAAAATACGCCCTTGACGAGGCCGATATCGGCATTCCGTACCCGCAAATGGACGTGCACCTCGACGAGCTGAACGGCGAAGCCGAAACGTAAGGCACAGAGCTGCCTCCGGGCTTTATCTCTTTCCGACGAAAGCCTCGCTAGACGGGAACGTGCGACCGGGTGCTGGCTACGAATCGGTGCACCGCTCATCGCTCTACGAACAATCGTACTCGCAATTCTATGCCTACACGCTCTGCGGACGCTACGTGGGAGGGCAATTTGCCCGACGGGAATGGAACCATGCGTCTAGAAAGTGGCGCCTACGAAGGGGCCTATTCCTTCCGCTCCCGCTTCGAAGACGGGGCGGGCTCCAACCCCGAGGAACTGATTGCAGCGGCCCACGCCGGCTGCTATTCGATGGCCCTGTCGAACGTTTTGGACGACGCGGGCTTTGAACCGGAATCGGTAGACACAAACGCCGAGGTCACACTCCGAATGCTTGAAGACGGCCCGGCCATTACAAAGGTGGAGCTCACGACCACTGCCCGTGTGCCCGACATTGACGACGCTACGTTTCAGGAGCACGCCAACGCGGCCAAGGACGGCTGTCCCGTTTCCAAAGCCCTGGCCGGCACGGAAATTACCGTCGACGCCACGCTCGAAAGCTAAGCGTTGCCCGCTTCCGCTGTAGCCCCAGTCCTCTTCGGAGGATTGGGGCTTTTTTATTGGCTAGTCCGTAGCACGAGGATGATTTTTCGCTCTCCGCCATCAGACGTCACGGCACTACCTTCAGGACGATCTTCCCCGCATTCTCGTTGTTCTCCATTATACGATGAGCCTCGGACACGTCGGTCCAGTCGTGCACCGAGTCAATAACGGGCTCAAGGGATCCGTCAATGAACTGCGGAAGGATGTCGCTTGCAAACTCCTGTGTGAGATCGATCTTGTACTCGAGGCTCCGTGACCGCAGTGTGGAGGCGAGAAGATGTGCGCGCTTGGCCATCAGATCGCGAAGGCTTACCTCCTCCACCGTACTTCCGCCCAGGGTAGCGAGCTGCACAATTCGCCCGTCCATTGCGAGCGCCTCGACATTTCGATGAAAATAGGGGGCGCCGATAAAATCGATGATCACGTTGACGCCTTCCCCGTCCGTCACCTTCGCAATGCGCTCGGCAAAGTCCTCCGACTCATAATCGATGGTCGTCTCTGCCCCGAGGTCGCGGCACACGTCGTGCTTCGGGGCCGACGCCGTAATGTGGGGGTGCGCATCCGCTAGGCGGGTGAGTTGAATAGCAGCCGTTCCCACGCCACTAGCCCCGGCATGGATGAGCACCTGATGGTCGTGCTGAAGGCCGCCGAGCCAGTGCAACGCCTGATAGGCCGTCAAGAACACCTCCGGAATTGCGGCCGCCTCCTGCATTGACAGCCCCGGCGGCACGGCCATGAGCCGGTCTTTATGCACGACCGTACATTCGGCGTAGCCGCCCCCGTCGAGCAGCGCAAAGACCCGATCGCCCTCATGCCAGTCTATTACCCCTGAACCGGTCTCTGCAATCGTCCCCGCCATCTCAAGGCCGAGGATCTTGGAGGCCCTGTCGGGCGGCGGATAGTAGCCTCGGCGCTGGAAGGTGTCGGCCCGATTGAGGGCTGTAGCGTGAACCTTGACGAGTACTTCGTCCGCCTCTGGTTCGGGAGTCGACACCTCGTCAATAGTCATGTGTTCAGGGTCTCCCTTTTTGGTTACAACAACCGCATCCATACAGCAATCAGGGATGAGTGTGAGAAAGTACGCATCGACGGAGCCTAATGGCACTCTTTTGATGCGACGGAAACAGTCTGGATTTGATTCTTCAGTGCCGCCGTGCGATTCCGGCTGGGCCGATCCTCGCTTACCAGTGGCTGAAGCGCTCACCCTGATCCGTTCTCGAGATCTCTCTGAACTTTCAATCATCGGAAGGCGATCCACAATTGAGAACGTGCATCTGGGCAGGCTCCCCTCCCGCCAGCAAAAGAGGACTCATTTTCCGCCAGACGGCAAAACTGCTCTCGGATGCAACAAATACGCTTTCGTTAAATATGAATTTCCAATCCTGTTCTTCTTCACCTCACTTCAGGAGTTGGAGATACTGATCTTGCCCCGCTTATTGTCCTGTATCTCTTGTTAGAATTTCACTTCTGGAATCAGCGTCCTTGGACTTGATCTCCCTTGGCCCATGAAGCGATTGTCGACCCGCTCGGTTCTTTCCACGCTCGCGTTCATTTTGTTTGGGATTCTGCTCGGCGCCCAACTTCAAGCTTCTCTCTCTCCAGATGACGGGATCGAGCAATTCAAAAAAATGAAGCGGGCCTTCCTCCTGATTAGCGGAAAGTACTTTGAGCAGGTGAGCGCGAAACGCCTGGCGGAAGGAGGCGTGGACGGCATGCTCAAACGCCTCGACCCGCACTCTCAGTACGTGCCGCCAGAAGAGGTTGACCGTAAGCGCGACCGAATGCGGGGCTCCTTCGGCGGTGTGGGCATTCGATTCGATATTCTTAACGACACGGCTCGGGTCATCTCTTCTATCGACGACGGCCCGAGCAAGAGAGCGGGCATCAGAGCCGGGGATCGCATCATAAAAGTCGAAGGGTCATCGGCCATCGGCCTCTCCCAAGAGGATGTCCGCAATCGTCTAACGGGCAAAAAAGGCACGTCGGTCAGCTTCACGATTTATCGGCCCCTCACGAAAAAGCGACTCACGTTTACAATTACAAGGGACGAAATCCCGCTGTACTCGATCAACTCTGCTTACATGGTCGACAACCGAACCGGCTATATGGAGATCGGTCGGTTCTCCAAGTCGACGCACGACGAGTTCCTGAAGCGGGTTGATGCTTTGAAGGAAAAGGGAATGGAGCGCCTCCTCATCGACCTACGCGGCAATGAGGGCGGCGTCATGGAGCCAGCCATTAAAATCGCCGACGAGATGCTGGGCCGTCCCGGCATGACCATCGTGGAGACCAAAGGCCGAGTGGCCAGCGCTAACCAAACGTGGCGAACGCAGAATGGAGGTGCGCTCGCAAATGCACCGGTGACCCTACTGGTAGACCGCAACACAGCGTCATCGAGCGAGGTCCTTGCCGGTGCTCTTCAAGATCACGATCGGGCCCTTCTTGTCGGTCGACGCACCTACGGCAAGGGCCTCGTTCAAAAATCGTACTCGCTTAATGATGAGAGTCTCCTCAGTCTAACGGTTGGGGCTTATTACACCCCGGTCGGTCGCTTCATTCAAACCCCGTATGAGAACGGCAGCCGAAAAGCATACCTGAAGAAGAAACTCTCCTCCCGGCGCGAAGCGGTTTACAACGTCAGGGCGTACAAAAACAGCATCCCGGACTCGCTTACCTATCACACTGAACACGGTCGCACTGTCTTCGGGGGCGGTGGCATTCTTCCAGACTACGTCATTCAACCAGACACCGCGTCCCTGAAAGGCTTTTTACAGCGGAGTGAGGCCGACCGTCTTTTCAAATTCCACGCTAGCCAATGGTTCTCCAAGCACGATCAGGACCTTCGAAGCAGGTGGCTGAGCCGAAAGGATGAGTTTCTCTCGACTTATAACCTCCCCGATCAAGCAGTCTCCAGCTTCTGGTCCTACGCCCAACAGAGGGAGATGCTCACTTTAACCACCAATTCCGACTCGGTTGCTCCGCACCAGAACGTATTCCCGAAATCAGAAACCGAGGCGGCCAGTGACATTGTCCGTACACATGTGAAAGGGCAATTGGCGAACGTGATCTTCGGAAACGAATCCGGAAAACCGATATTGAACAAGTTCGACCCGACTGTGCAGAAGGCCTTGTCGCTGTGGCCGTCCTCTCAAGAGTTAGCAAGCTATCATACTGGGTCCAACTCCACTCGAAAGAACGAGTAAGCTTCGGAAGGAAGCCGTTTCCTTTCCGAAGCGTCCCCGTCTCCACTGAAGCAGTTACGCCGGGATCTACTTCCGAATCGTTACCTGCCAATTGTTGTTCAGTGAGGAGTCCTCGTGGGGGTGTGGATTGGCACACAAATTGTGCTATTGACTGGAAACGCAGCTACGTGCAATCCCCCTTGCAGACCGTTTGGTCGGCTTCTTTCCGAAGAGAGGGCTTCGCACGCTGGTAACCGTCTTTGTGGTCACCAATCCGTCAGAGTGAGGATGAGAGAATTACGTTCTGCTCAATCCATAGTGCAACAAATACGCCCGGTCTAAATATACGATGGTGTATTCATTGACGACCCAGTCTCAATAATGTGGTGGCCGTCACATCGGCGGATGTTCGTCGGGTCTCGAAACTACGGCCGTTTTTCGACCTACCGTTTCCTTGATTTCTCCTTCCCACTGGTCCTCACGTACGACTTGCCCTAGTCATTCATGAAGCATCTGAACAAGTACCACATTCTTCCCGCTATCGCCCTCCTGTTTTTTGGGGCGGTATTGGGCGTACAGCTCGATTCGTACGGTACCTCCGACGACGCCCTCGAGCAGTTCGAGAAGCTGAAGCGGGCCTTCGCCATCATTAATGGCCGGTACGTCGAGCAGGTAAGTGCCAATGACGTGGCCGAACAAGGCGTTAAGGGCATGCTCAACAGCCTTGACCCGCACTCCAGCTACATTCCTCCCAAGGATGTCAAAGACACGCGGGATAAGTACAAGGGGTCGTTCGGGGGAATTGGGATCCTGTTTGAACCGGGCGACACCGCTCGCGTCATCTCTCCGGTTGCAGACGGCCCGAGTGAGGAAGCGGGCGTCATGGCAGGCGACCGCATCGTGGAAATTGAAGACTCGTCGGCCATTGGACTTCCGTCGAGCGGCATCCAAGACCGCTTGAAGGGCGAGATCGGCACGCAGGTGAGCCTTACGGTCTACCGTCCCCTTTCGGACAAGCGTCTCACCTTTACTATCACGCGCGAGAAGATACCCCTGTACTCCATCCCCTCGTCCTACATGATCGACGATCGGACGGGGTACATCGAAATCGGCCGGTTTGCGATGTCGACGTACGACGAGTTCATGAAGAAGGTCGATAACTTAAAGGAGAAGGGCATGGAACGCCTCATCCTTGACCTGCGCAGCAACCCCGGCGGGGTGATGAAGTCGGCCGTCAAAATCGCAGACGAAATGCTGGGCCGCCCGGTCACAATCGTGGAGACGAAGGGCCGGAGCTCCAGCATGAACCGAACTCTGGACTCTAAATCCGGGGGTGCCCTTTCCAATCAGCCCATAATCGCGCTGGTTAACAGCCAGTCCGCTTCGGCCAGTGAAATCCTCTCTGGGGCTCTCCAGGATCACGATCGTGCTCTTCTCGTGGGTCGGCGCACGTTTGGAAAGGCCCTCGTTCAGAAACAGTTTGAACTCAACGACGGAAGCCTCCTGCAAATGACCGTGGGACGGTACTACACCCCCTCGGGTCGGCTCATTCAAACCCCTTACAAGAAGGGCAACCGAGAAGACTACCTCCAAAAGAAGTCCGACAGTTGGCGCAAAGCGGTTTACAATGTGCGCGAGTACAAGGCAAGCATCCCGGACTCCTTGACGTACGAGACCGAGCACGGACGGACTGTGTTTGGGGGCGGTGGCATCCTTCCCGACTACGTCGTACAACCGGACACCTCCTCGCTCACGATGCTCGTTCGCAGTGGGCTGGACGTCCTTTTCGCGCGACACTGGTTCTCTAAGCACGAAAAAGAACTCCGAAGCTCGTGGCAGGAACGTGAAGACGAGTTCCTATCCTCCTACCAGTTGCCCCAGAAGGCCATTCCCAAATTCTGGGAGTACGCAAAGGAAGAAGGCAATCTCACACTTACCACAAATCCCGACTCCGTGAATGCGAATGAGCGCGTGTACCTGAAGTCCGAGGCGGAGAAAGCGAGTGATCTCATTCGCTCCCGGGTCAAAGGTCGCTTAGCCAACGAGCTATACGGCACTGGCGTCGGACAGCCGATTCTGAATAAGACGGATCCCGCCGTACAAAAGGCGATGTCGCTCTGGCCGTCTTCACAAGAGTTGGCTGGATTTCACTCTGCTTCTAGCGAAATGGAAATGGAGAAGCAGTAGTCCTACCGCTTCTCAAAAACCGTGCGATTCAACGGTTGGCCCAGGCCTCGCGGATTTCTCCGTGGAGCCTGGGCCATTCTTTATTTCATAGACCTCTCCCCTTGTCCCTTATGTGCCTCCGTTCCACTGCTTTTCTCCTCCTGACGTCGATCCTCGTCCTCGCTGGCTGCGCCTCCTCTCCTCCCGCCGAACGGGCCTCCACTTCTGCGGCGACACAGGCCCCGGCTCCGTCGGACCTTTCCCCGGCCCGGCCCCTTCCCCAGACGCCTGAGCAGGAGCGCGGCTTTGCTGCAGCGGTTAGGAATGGCACCCGCACGAAAACCGGCAGACCTGGACCCAACTACTGGCAGCAGGACGTGGACTATGATCTCACGGCGCGCCTCTCCCCGTCCGACAAACGACTTGAGGGAACAGCACGGATCACCTACACCAACAATGCCCCCGACACACTGGACCAGCTGCACTTGGAACTGTTGCAGAACCTCCACAAACCCGGCGTTGCGCGCCTCAGCCCGGCCGAGATTACCGGTGGCGTAACCCTCCATCGCGTAGCCGTAGACGGCACAGCGCTCCCCGACACCTCGGACGGCCCGCGTTATAGCGTCCAGAACACCCAACTCACTCTCCGTCCCGAACAATCGGTTGCCCCCAATAGCACCGTCACGATCGAGGTGGACTGGGGCTTCAACATTCCGCAGGCCGGTGCAAGCGGCCGGATGGGCTACAGTCGCGACACCCTTTTCTTCCTGGCCTACTGGTACCCCCAGATGGCCGTGTACGACGACTTGACGGGCTGGATGGACGATCCCTTCCTCGGCCTTGCCGAATTCTACGCCGACTTTGGAGACTATGACCTCACCGTCCACGCCCCCGACGAATGGGTCGTCCAGGCCACCGGCCAACTGCAGAACGCAGACTCCGTCCTGACGACAGAGACGCTGACGCGACGACAGCGCGCCTACGCCAGCGACTCCAGCACGACCATCCTCACGCCCGACCAACGCGGCACGGTCGAGGCCCCAAACGACACGCTGACCTGGCACTTCACGGCCCAGCAGATGCGCGACGTGGCCTTCTCCCTCTCCCGCAACAGTTACTGGGACGCCGCCCGCACGCCCGTCGGCGACCGCGACGGCGATGGCATGGTCGACTCGACCCACATCAACACCTTCTGGCGCGACTCGGCACCGAAGTGGAGCGAGGTCACCCGCTACCAGCAGCACGCGCTGACCTTCCTCTCAGAGTACACAGGGATCCCCTATCCCTGGCCGCACATGACGGCGGTTGAAGGAGGCGGCATCATCGGAGGCGGGATGGAATTTCCGATGATGACGATCATGGGTGATTACAACGAGAACAGCCCTCGCATGCTCTACGCCGTGACGGCCCACGAGCTCGCCCACATGTGGAAGCCGATGATCGTAAACACCAACGAGCGGCGCTACAGCTGGATGGACGAGGGCACCACCTCCTTCAATGAGAACATGGCCCGTGAGGATTTTTTCGACGACTCCGACGCTGTGGCCTCCGACCGCGCCGATTACCTCCAGGCGGCGCGCGAAGGTCGCGAGGGAGAGATTCTGCGCTGGTCCAACTTCCACAGGGACTTCTCCCGGTTCGGCGTTGCGTCCTACCGCAAACCCGCTACCCTCCTCGTGGCGCTGCGCGGCGTCCTCGGCGAAGAGACGTTCAACGAGGCGTTCCGCTCCTTCTTTGAGACGTGGGCCTACAAGCACCCCTACCCCTCCGACTTCTTCAATACCTTCGAGCGCGTCAGCGGACGGGAACTGGATTGGTTCTGGTACAGCTGGTACGACACAACGTGGACGCTCGACCAGGCTATCGGCCGGGTCGAGCAGCGTGGCTCCGAGGTCGCCGTCACCGTGGCGGATAAGGGCAAAGCGCCCATGCCGGTCCACCTCACGGTCACGCTCGCCAATGGCGACACGGTGGAGCGCAAGATTCCTGTCGACGTGTGGCTGGAGGGCCGAGTCTCTACCACGACGAGGGTATCGGTTGGCGATGCCTCCGTTGAGCGCGTTGAGATCGACGCTGCTCACGACTTCCCTGACGTAAACCGGGAAAACAATGTCTGGACCGCGTCCAAGTGACCGCGTCCGAGAGATGCCCCGCATCAGACTAGTTTCACCACCCCCCTCCTCGGCAAGCACGCGCTGGGGCCCAGAGTCGCTGGGGCAGCGGGATCGTGAAGACCCAGATCACGTCGATTGGTGAACCGCTTCGGATTCGTCCATTGCGGCCCACAACAGCTCGGCGGGATGCTGCGCGACGCGGTCCGTCACGTCCTTGATCTGCGAACGACACGAAAAGCCAGTGGCGGCGAGCGTCGTGTCCGATTCCGCGGCACGGACGGCCGGCGCGAGACGCAGCTCTGCCATCTGCTTCGACACGTCGACGTGCTCGGCTTCGTACCCGAAGGCTCCCGCCATACCACAGCACCCGGCATCAACCGCCTGCACCCGATAGCCCGGCAACGATAGGGACCGCTCCGCCGCATCGGTGCCGATGAGTGCCTTCTGGTGGCAATGCCCGTGGTAGAGCACATCTCCCCCATCTGTTTGCCACGTGACATCATTGAAGGCTCCCGCCTCCGCTTTTACCGCGACGTACTCCTCGAACGTGTAGACAGCATCGGCCACAATTTCGGCGCGGGGCTCGCCTGGGAGTAGATCCAAAAACTCGTCACGCAAGGTAAGGATGCAACTTGGCTCCAGTCCCACAATGGGCACGTCATCCTCAGCGTAGGGGTAGAGCAGTTCCACCGTCTTGAGGGCCCGGCGCTGCGCCTGCGTCACTCGTCCCTTTGAGAGCAGCGTGCGCCCGCAACAAGGGCGCGCCTGGGGCACCGTGACCCGATGGCCCGTAGCATGTAAGAACTGGGCCGCAGCTTGCAGCGGGGGCGGCGTGTGATAGGCGTTGAACGAGTCGGCAAAAAGGAGGACCTGCGGCCTTGGCTGTTGATGCTCGGACCAGGACTGGTTTTGGAACCACTGCCGAAACGTGGAACGAGCAAACGGCGGCACGTCCCGCTCGGCGTCCACGCCAAGCAGACGCTCTCCCATCTTGCGTAACGCGGACTGCTTCCCGAGCCAGTTTGCGAGCGGCGCAAGCGGGGTCCCGCTGATCCAGCGTGCCCAGTCGGGCTGGTGGGCGAAAAGGCGTTCCCGAAAGGGCATCGGATTCTCCTTCCAGTAGTGATGCTGCCACTCGGTTTTGATCTTGGCCATGTCGACGTTCGACGGGCACTCCGTCTTGCAGGCCTTGCACT
>CAZTDC010000068.1:0-12020 GCA_964612165.1 uncultured Salinivenus sp. | reverse complement strand
ACGGCTACGGTTCCGTCTGGGAGCGTCACGGAGCGGGGCGCGCAGTACTACGCTCGTTTCCCGGCGGGGCGGGGAGACACGGTGACCGCCCCGACCGGGGCGCCGGCCCGCCTCGGGTTCGTGCCCGTAGAGATTCCGACGGTCGGGGCCGCCGGGCCTTTTGAGCCGGAAACCTACCGCATGATCAGCGCGCCCGTCGACCTGGGCGACCGCTCGCTGCGGGAGACCCTCACCGAGCAGTACGGCGAATACGACAACACCGAGTGGCGTCTCTTCCGGTGGGACCCGGCCGACTCGACCTACCAGGAAAACGACGAAATCAACGCCGACTTGTCGCCCGGCCGGGCGGCCTGGCTCATTACCGACGGGGGCGACTCCTTAACCGTGTCGAACGTGCAATCCGTTCCGGCCGGCACGCCGGACACGCTTGCCCTCCCGCCGGGCTGGAACCAGATCGCAAGTCCGTTTTCCTTCCCGGTGGCCTGGACGGACGTGCGCGGAACGGCGGCGCTCGACTCCCTGGTGTCCTACGACGGGACGCGGCCGGAGGGGGAGCGCTACCTGTACGACCGCCCCGCGCTGCGACCCTGGCGTGGGCATTTCGTGTACAATCCGCAGGATTCAGTCGTCACGCTTGCGGTGCCTCCGGTGGAACGGTCGGGCGAGCAGGCGTCGTCGCAGCAAAAGGAGGCGGCTCTCGCCGGAGACGCACCCGGGACGTACCGGCTGCGAGCCGTTGCGCGGGTGTCGGGCGGCAAGAATCCCCTCGTCGACCGACAGGCCGTCATGAGTCTCCGCCCCGGGGCGAAGGCAGACACCGGCTCGGCCGACCGCCCGAAACCCCCGTCCGTCGGCCCGCACGTCCGCGTCGGCATCCAGGGCTCGACGGGCCCTGAACTCGCCCGGAGCGTGAAGCCCAACGCCGGAGACGGCGCCCACTGGGATCTTCGACTGTCGCTCGGGTCCGCGCTTCCCTTCTCGACGACACAGGACGCGACCGTTCGACTCGTGGAGACGGGGACGCGCCCGACCGGCTACCAGCGGTACGTGATCGACCGAGATCGAGGACGCCGACTCCCCATCACGCACGGCACCGTGACGGTGAAGGGGCTCGGCTCCGAGACGCCTCGCCACCTCCGCCTCATCGTGGGGACGGAGGCCTATGCCCGAACCAAGAGCGAGGCGTCGCTTTCGGTGCAGGAGACGAAGCTGCGGACCAATGCGCCGAATCCCTTCCGTCAGTCGACGACGATTGTTTACCAGCTGGCCGAGCCGGAGGCGGTTCGCCTCCGCATCTACGACGTTCTCGGGCGGCGCGTCCGTACCCTCGTCAATGAGAAGAAGGACGCGGGCGTGCATCGGGTCCGGTGGCGGGCCCAGGGGACGAAGGCCCTGGCCCCCGGCGTGTACTTTTGCCGGATGCAGGCCGGAAGCTATACCGCCACTCGCAAGATGGTCGTCGTGCGCTGAGCCTCGACCGCCGCTGGGGGACAGCCCTCCTATGTTTTTCGTACATCCCGTCTTTTGTGACATGTCTCGAATTGCCCTCTCGATCTGGGTGGCCGTGGGTCTGTTTGTCCTCGCCGGGCCCGAGCCGGTTTGTGCGCAGGGACCGGCGCCGACACTCGGTCCTCAAGAGGAGCCGATCCAAATCCGTGTCGAGCCCCTGTATCAGCGCTTCACCGCCGAGGGAGAGACGCTTTCTCAGCGGAGTCTTCAGCTTGCGCTCTCGGTGCCACTCACAGACCGGCTCGCGGTGCGCGCACGGGCTCAGGCTGCAACGGTCACGACGGACGCTGGGCCGGATCTCCGGGGCCTGGACGACACGCAGGTCGGAATCGGGTATACGCAGCCGATTGGGGAAGGGAGCCTCCAGATGCAAGTGGTCGCCAATCTCCCCACCGGGAGGGTGGGCCTTCCCGCCAGCACGCTGTCGACGACGGCGTTGCTCAGTGAGGACCTATTCGACGTTCGGGTTTCCGGGTTCGGACGGGGACTGAACCTGTCCCCTCGCCTGTCCCTGGCCCTCCCGCTCGGGGACGTGGTCACGATTGGGCTCGGCGGCCGGTACCGGTACGCTCAGGGATACCGCCCCTTTGCCAACATGAACAATGCGTACGTGCCCGGCAATGCGGTGACGGGCAGGGGCGGGATCGACGTTCAGCTCACGCCGACGAGCGCCCTCTCGGCCGACGTGTCGTATTCGCACTACCAGCAGGACACGGTCGGGGGCGAGCCCTTCTTCGACGCCGGGTCCCGCTACGCCGCGACCCTGCAGTTCCTCGATCGCTTCGGGTATAATCGCATTCGTCTTCTGGTTCAGTATCGGAGTCGGGAGACGAGTCGGCTGTATCTGGACCAGTTCACGGCTCCGCAATCGGTTCGAGTCCTGCCCCAGAGGGCCATGGTCGTGCTGGCCTCCCGAGTTCGAATTCTCAATCCCGTGTACGTGGGGCTGGAGGTGAGGGGCACCCAGTATCGGGACACCGACCGGCGCACCCAGAAAGCCGCCGGGGAATTCCGTCTCCGTCCGGAGATCCGGTTTTCCGATTCTGTCTCCTTGCTCGGTCGGGCCGCCTACACGTTCATCGATCTGCAGGGATTTGAGGGCGGAATTGGCCTTCGCCTTCACCTGTAACCATTTCCCTCACGGACCCGCTGCTAACAATGACGCACTTCTTCATGGCCCGGGCCCCAGGCCCCGTTCCGAACCTCCTCAGCCTCGTGGGAATGGGAGGCATTCTGCTGCTGGTGTTCTCGTGTGCGTCCGGAGCGTTGCGCCTTCCCGAGGACCAGGACGCCCTGCGGGAGGAGGCCCGTCGGTTGAAAGAGGACATGTCCGATCCGCCCTCCCTGACCGGTCAGCGCCGCCTGGGGGCCGTTTATGTGCGACTGGGGGCCCCGGATACGGCCCTCACGTACCTGGAACCGGCTTATTCCCAGGATCTCAACGACCCGATGACGATCTACTTCTACGGCCTCGCCCACGAGCAGAAGGGCAACAGCGAGAAGGCGCTTTCCCTGTACAGCCGATACGACTCCGTGTCTACGTCGTCGCGGTTCCGTGATCTTCTTCAAAGCCGACACGAGTGGCTGCGGTACCAGATGGCCCGGAAGGAGATGCAGGAGCAAATCAAACAGAACGTGACTGGTCAGCCCGGGAACCTCCCGGCCGAGACAGTGGGCGTGCTCCCCTTGTCGTATCAGGGCAGCGATTCGACCTACGCTCCGCTCGGACGAGGGATCGGGGAGCTTCTGATCACGGACCTAAGTCACGTCGACCAACTCCGCGTCGTGGAACGGATTCGGTTGCAGGCCCTCCTCAGTGAGCTGTCGCTGGCCCGGCAGGAGTACATTGAGCCCTCGACGGCGCCGCACGTGGGCCGCCTTCTCCAGGCGGGACGCCTCGTTGGGGGCTCCTACGACGTCCGGGAGAAACAGACCTTGCAGGTGCAGCTCTCCGTTGTGGCCCTCACGGGGGAGATGCAGACCCTGGACGGCGGACTGGTAACGGAGGACCTCTCGGAGCTCTTTCGTTTAGAGAACCAGCTCGTGTTCGACGTGCTCGATAAGCTTGACGTCGAGCCGACCGCAGAAGCCCGGGCGGCCATCGAGCAGGTGCCCACCCGCAGCCTGCGCGCCTTCCTCGCCTACAGCCGAGGCCTTCTCGATGAGGATCGGGGACAGTTTGCGTTGGCCGCCCAGCATTTCCAAAAAGCGGTGTCCCTCGATCCGGATTTCACGGCGGCCGTGCAGAAGCGATCGCAGGCCCGTCAGCTGAGCAAGACCGACGGGTCTCCTGAGCAGGCGGCGGCCACGGGCGCGTCCGCCCCCACCTCCCCCATTGATCGGACGGAGCTTCGCCAAGGCAACCTTTCCGATCCGGGAACCACGAATCGCGAGCCGGCCGGAGAAAGCACGAGCGCGGCCGAGGTTGTGTTGGACGAGGCGCCGTCGTTGCCGAGTCGAGAGGGGGGATCCTGAGGCGGGACCAGGAACGATCCCGCAGAATTGCCCTCAACCCGACGAGGGAGGCTCGTGCGCTTCCCCGTCGTTGAAAAGGGACCTCAAGCAGAAACGGTGCGCCCGGCCAGCTGTCCGGTGAGGGTCTTGGCACGGGCGTACAGGTTGTGGACGTGGGTGTAGGTGAAGTCGGCACTGCGGCCCAGGCGGTGAAGGTTCTCGAACCGGTCGAGGTACGTCTTCAAACGCTCGGCCTTTTCCTCGGCCCCCACGTCCAGGATGGGATACGCGAACGGTACGGCGTGGTCGTCGAACGCCACTACCTCGTCCCCGTCGATGAGGCCCTGGGCGCACAGCACGTCCACGGCCGCGTTCCGAAGAGCGCTCGCCGACTGGGTCCAGTCGTCGTCCCGGTGGCAGGGCCACTCCAGCACCACCACCGTCTGGTCGTCGGGGGCCATGTCGGGGCTCCGGTTTTTGGGTTCGTAGAGGCGCGTGAAGGGGATGTCGCGGGACGGGAAGTAGAGCGACGCGTTCGGCGTGAGGCGCGGGCGGTCGAGGCCCAGCACTGCGAGGCGGAGGTGACGAAAACGAATCGAGTCGGCGGCGGCCCGGAGCGGCTCGGGCGGCGCCGGATCCAGCAGGCGCAGGAGAAGGGTGATCGGGAGGGTGCTCACGACCGTTTCGACGTCGAGCGTGTCCTCGTCGTTTACCGTCACGGCGTCGATGCGGGCGCCGTCGTGGGCGATGCGGGTGATGCGGGCGCCCGTGCGGATGTGCTCACGGCCCAGTGCGTCGGCAGTGGCCTCGGCGATCTGGCCGTAGCCGTGCTTGGGGTAATAGAAGGAGCCGTCGAGGTGGCGCGCTTTCTCTTTCGCGCCCCCAAATGCTTCCAGAAAAAACGTCTTCAGGTCGAGGCCCTCCAGCCGGTCGCCCGCCACGCGGGGCGAGAGCTCGGTGGCGTCGGCGCCCCACAGCTTTTCGGTGTAGTTGAGGAGAAACAGGTGCGCGAGGGTCTCCCCGTAGCTGTCGAGCGCCATTTCCTCGAAGTGCTCCGCGTCGTCGGAGTAGCGGGGAATCGTGAACTGCTCGCGCGAGATCCGGGCGATCAGAGAGAATGGCAGCTTGCGGAGGAGGTCGTAGGGGGCCAGCGGAAAGTCGATGCGGCGGCCCCGCCAGCAGATCTGGCTGGGGGCGTCCACGCGCCGCAGGTCGTCGCCCAGGAGGGCCTTCACGTCGGCCGTCACCTCGGCGTTTTTGTCGTGAAAGCGATGGGCCCCGGTGTCGTAGCGGAACGGGCCCAGCTGGAGCGTGCGGGCGTTCCCACCCACCGTGTCGTTGGCTTCCAGCAGGCGTACGGGAAGGCCCTCGCGGCGCGCATAAAAGCCCGTCGCGAGCCCGGCCGGCCCGCCGCCCAGTACAGTGATCGGAGCGTTAGCGACGTTCGTGCTCATAGACGTAAACTGTGACTTTGGGCCACATGCGATTGACGTGCGGATTGTGGTAGAAGCGCTCCACGCGGGTGGGCGAGCGATCGAGCAGGGACGCGTAGGTGCCCACGACGAGGGTTCGGCCCGTGTCCGCCCGCCGCAGGCGGCGTACGTCGGTCGAGTCCTCGATCGAGAGAAAGCGGGTATCCACCTGCTGGGCGCGCAGGTAGGTGTTCACGAGCGGCACGGACGCCACGCGGGTCGGCTGGGACCGCTCGGTTTGCTGCTCCACGAACTGCTTCGCCTGGGCGATGGCCGAGGGCGACAGGTGCTGGTACGCCAGCACGAGCGCCACGGCGGCCTGTGCACCCACCCCTCCCACGACGACGCTCCGGACCCACCACCCTCTCCATCGCCAGAGGGCCGCCGCGCCGGCGGCGGGCAGCAGAAGTAGCAGGGGAAGGAGCGGCAGCGTGTGGCGACTCTTGTGCACCACGTTCTGGCCGAAGAAGATCCAGAGGCCGTAGAGCAGCGCGCAGAGGGCAACGAGGCCCACGCGCCAGGGGTGCTCACGGCCGCTGCGGCCGAGCCGCCAGGCGCCGACGCCGCCAAGCCCCAGGACCCCGGTGCCCACGACCGCCGTCAGCGGATGACGCCCCGGCCACCAGGCGCCGAGGCCGTCGGCCCAAAGGCTCTGTACCAGCCCGGCAAGGCGGCGGCTCAGGTCCGGCTCCGTCTGCACCGTGCCCCCGAACTCCGTGAAGTGGCCGGTCGTCTGGCCCCACGCCACGTCGACCAGCGTCCAGACGCCGGTGTCGAGGATCATGGGCACGAGCCACACCGCGACGCTGACGGCCCCTGCCCCGATCAGGCGGAGGGGGCGGGCCGAGCGTCCCAGTACCCAGAGCGCCGGGACAATCACCAGCGGCAGGTACGAGAGCCGCAGGCCCGCCAGCAGGCCCGTGAGGACGATACCCGCCAGCGCCGCTCGTTCGTTGATCCCGTCACCGTCTGTAAACAGCGTCTTAACCAGCAGGGCGAGGGCCACCAGCGCGCAGGCCGTGCCCAGGAGGTCGGGCATGTAGCGATTCGCCATCAGCCACAGCAGCGGACAAAAGAAGACGGCCCCGGCGATTGCCACGCCCTCCACGGATCGAAGCGCCACGCTCCGCAGCCGAAGCAGCGCCCAGACGAGGCCCGCCGTGGCGAGGCCGCCCACGATCGAGAAGCTCGCGCTGAACGAGCCCGTCGGCAGGTAGAAGAACTCCACGACCGCCCAGAACACCGGATACCCCGGAAAGTGCGGCTGCAGCGCCGCAATGTCGTACGCGTCCGCCACACTGAGGGCGAAGCGCAGGCTATCCGGGTCCTCGATGTAGGTAATGGTGGTCGCGATCCGGCTCGCGACGCAGGCCACAATCAGAGCGCCCCACGCTGTCCACGACGGACGCCCCGCCCACAAACGCGTCCAGATCCGCCGGGCGGACGGGCGCTCTACTGCCGGTAGGAGACGAGACGGACGCATGGGAAAAAGCGGTGTGGAGCAAACGACCGAGACCCCTCCTCCGCCGCAGCGGAAGAGGGGTCGTCGGGCATTCGCACTATTGGGCGAACCGATGGCTCCGCGTGAGCGTCGACCTACCAGCTTTCCACGTTGCTATCGTTGAAGCCGTAGGCGTCCGCGATGGTCTGCGTCGCGGCCTTGAGGTTGTCCTCGTAGCCCGACACGTCTATCTCCCCGTACGGCGGGTCATTGCCGATGTCCTCGAGGATGTCGTTGAGCTGGGAGTTGTCCAGCGTACTGCTGTAGAACTGCAGACCCCAGGCAAACGCTTTGGCCTCGCCCCAGGCCCCCTCGTCGATGTCGCCCTGTTCAATCGTTTTGCCATCATCGAGGTCGCTCAGGCCTCCTTCCATGGAGTTGATGTAGTGAATCACGTTGACCGCCACCGTGGCCTCCCAGGCGTCGCGGGCCGTCTGGGCGTGGTCGGAGGGGTCCTCTCCATTTGCAATGTCTTTGCGGCCTTGAACGAGCGCATCAAATGCCCGACGCGCAAAATCATTGGAG
This sequence comes from uncultured Salinivenus sp., assembly GCA_964612165.1. Taxonomy (GTDB): domain Bacteria; phylum Bacteroidota; class Rhodothermia; order Rhodothermales; family Salinibacteraceae; genus Salinibacter. The sequence goes on along the minus strand of CAZTDC010000068.1, from coordinate 4,559 downwards.
TTCCCGTTGTTCTCGGCCGCGGCGGACCGCTCGATGGCGTAGGCGGCCCAGGTGTAGACGTACTCGCTCGTAAGGTCGACGGAGCCGTTCTCGTCAACGTCCTGGGCGGGTCCGCTGGCCAGCCCTTCGCCGCCACCGCTGTAATCGAGGAACGGCTCGAGGGTGCGTGGAAAGCCGAAGTAGCCGAACGCTTGGTCCCACTTCTCGGCCTGGTTTGACGAGACCTCTCCGTTGGCGAAGTCATCGAGAATCGCGGCTCCCTTCCCGTAAATGGGGGTTCCCAGCAGCATCTTTTCGGCAAACTGACTCAGCACGATGCCGTTGGACGTCCGTGTCGAGTCCTCTGCTCCGGCCTTCTCGAAGTAATACATGAGCAGCTCATTCGTATTGACGGACGACCCTGGATTGGGCGTGTCCTGCGGGTCCAGCTGGTCGCCCCGTTCGAGGGTCTCCGTGGAGACCCGCGACGAGAGATTGACGCCGCTCGCGATGTCCCCGTAGGTGCTCTGCTCGGCCGAGATGCCTGAGGTCGGGACGGTTTTGTCGTCGGCAGAGCCCGTGTAGAGCTCGTCGAGAACAGTCTCGGAGTGATCCGATGCGTTCCCGACTCGAACCCCGAGGTCGAAGGCCAGCAAGTTCACGACCGTTTCTGCGCCGTAGTTGTTTGATGAATACTCGAATGGGTCGGAGCCGTCGTTCCCGTTGTCCCCATTCGTGCCGGTGCTGTCGCAGCCCGTCAGGACGAGCCCGATGGCGAGAAGGGGAACGAGGAAAATGCCTGTGTACCGAAGGAAAGAACGGTGCATAGATTCGTATGCGTTGATGAAAAAGTGCTCTGTGTGTGGAAAGCGTCCCGTCCGCCGAGTGTCGGGGGCGGGGCGCTTTTCTGTGTGATTCTAGAAGTTGTATCGAATCGAAAGATTAATCTGGCGGCGGGCGCCCGGAATGATGCCGGTACTCAAATTGGCGCTCGGCTGTCTGGGGTTGGAGTGCAGGCGCGAGCCGATGTAGACGTTGTCCGTGACGTTCTTGGCCGTCAACTGAACGCTGAGCGCGTCGGAGTACGCGTAGGTTGCGCCGGCGTCGAGCACCGTGTGGGCGGGCACGGGGCCGCGCTCGCCTCGATTGGTCGTCATCTCCAGGTTCTCGAGGTCGGTGTAGAAGCGGCCCGTGTAGCGGAGGTCCGTCGACAGGGTGAGCCCAATGTCCGAGAAGGTCTTTGACAGGCCCACCGTGGCAGTATGGTTGGGCGCAGCGGGCAGCTCGTTGCCGCTGATGTCTTCCGGCGTGCCGTCGATGGCGCTCGTGATGATGCCCTGCACGACCGCCGACTGCAGATAGGTGTACGACATGTCCAGCGTGGGAAGGGGGCTGGCGAAGGCGCCGCCCTCGACGGTGGCTCGCGTCTCCAGGCCGTAACTTCGGACGATCCCCAGGTTTTGCTGAAAGCGGGTGCGCCCCCCCACCAGGTCCTCGACGTGGAGGTAGAACCCGGTGACCTCAAACTGGCCGGCGTTGGACCGGCCCCGCAGCCCCAGCTCCGAATTCCAGCTCTTCTCGGCCTTGAGGTCGAACCCGCCGTTCGCTCCCTCGGTGGCCCCGGGTGGATCGAAGCCCACAATGGCGAAGGTGGCACTGGAGGGCGGCGTGTAGCCCCGATGGACGCCGCCGAAGAGCCGAACATTGCCCGGGCCGCGGGCCCCCAGGTCGTAGGTCCCCAGATCCAGGTTGAAGCCGAGACCGGGGAGGGCGACCACGTTCGTCTTGTCGCGGTACTGACTGCCCCTCAGGCGATCGATGCGCTCCTGCTCGAACACCTCCACGCGCAGCCCGGGCGAGAGGCGAAGCGGCCCCCACTGCACGTCCTCCAGGGCGTAAAGGGCGAGCGCCGTGGTCTCGTAGGTCGTGCTCCCCCCTACCACCTCCAGGGAGGACGGCTCCGAGGGGTCCCCCCGATAAAAGATGCCCTCCCGCACACCCACCTCGTCACTGATCTTTCGATTGTCCTTGAAGCGCTCCCAGTGCAGGCGCCCGCCGGCCTCCAGGCTGGCGTCGGCCCCGAAGAGTCCGTGTTCAACGTCGAACGTGTGCTCGACGCCGCCCACGTAAAAGGTGCGCACGTTGCCGAAGTACGGGTCCTCGGGATCCGCCACCACGTCGCTAATGCCAACACGCATCAGCGGGCCGGGCTCTTCCGGAGAAACCTGTCTGGCGTCTTGATTTGGATTTTGGTACTTGTCGGCTTCGACGAATACGTCCTTCTCCCGCCACCAGGGACGGTCGAACACGTTCGCGTACAACTTCGTCGTACCCGTCGCGCGATTGCTGTAGCGCCGGTTGAGGGTGGCGTCCAGCGACGCCCGAAAGATGCGGTAGAAGTCGTCGTCCTTCGGGTTGAAGGCAGGATCGGTACGGAAGGAGTACGGCGTAAGCCCCGTGTACGTCGCGTTCATTCGCTCGTAGTCGACGTTGGTCTTCAGGTACAGGGAGCGATCGTCGCCGAAGCGGGCCTTCAGTTTAGCGGTCCCGTTGAGTTGCAGGAAGTCGTTGTTCTCGCGGAATCCATCCCCGCGTTTGACGAGCAGTTGCACCTGCGGACGGAGCGTCTCGCCGCCGAAGCCGCCGACCTCCCCGAAGGCGCTGACGTACCGATTCGTCCCTCCCGTAACTTTGAGCGTCCCGCCCGGCGTGCGGCGCTTCGGGCGGCTCGTGACGTAGTTGATGACGCCGGCCATCGTCTGTGGGCCGTGCCGGATGGTGGAGGGCCCCTTGATGACCTCGATCTCCTCGATCCGTTCGATGGGCGGGTTGTAGTAGAGTGGGGAGAAGACGTACGGTGCAGGCTGGACGGGCATGCCGTCCTCCATGACGAGCACGCGCTGGGTGCGGCGCGGCTGCAGGCCCCGGATGCCCACCGACATGCGGGTCTGGCCCATGCCGTCGTCGGAGAATCCGTAGACGCCGGGCACGTGCGTGAGGGCCTCCTGCGTGCCGATCGGGTCCATCTTCTCCAGTTCGGCGGCGTCGACCTTGGAGGCCGCGCCCGGGAGGGTCGATCGAGCCTCCCGCGTGGTGCCGGTAATTTCGAGACCGGCGAGCTCCACGGTCGCGCTCGACAGCTTCACGGTGAGGCGACTCGTCTGTCCGGCTTGGACCTGCACCGTGCGGGTCGTCGTCACGTAGCCGACGTGGCGGATCCGGAGCCGGACGGTTCCGGTGGGAGGATTGTCGATTGTGAAGCGCCCATCGGGCCCCGTGATTGCCCCCCGTGGACGCTCGCTACCCACCACGCCAACGGAGACGCTCGAGAGAGGACGTCCGTTCTCGGCCGTAACGACCCGTCCCGTGATCTGCCGCTCTCCCGTATCCTGGGCCATTACGGGAGCATGATTTAGACCAGTTACAAATAAAATGGCAAGAAAAGTGAACCAGGTGTGCCGGCTCATAGACAAGATCGTGCTTTGTGCAGGCTCCGACGTCGCGGGTGCCCCAGGATTAAAACTGTTCGGGATTGTCGACAGGAGGCGTGACACGGGGCAGTGGAGACGCCGACGAGTCGGCTGCCGCCGTATCCGCGGCGGGCGCGAGGCGCTTAATGACGCTGTAGCTTCCGCCTCCATCGTCCCTCGGCTCATCGGGAGGACCGAGAATAGGGTCGTCAGAGCAGGCCGATAGAAACAGAAGACCCGGAAGCAGCAGGACCAGTCCCCCCCTGAGAATCCGTCGAAGCGGGACGTTCATTGGAGTCGCAGCGCGCTCAGTACGCTTATTTAGACTGGTTATAAACAACTTGCATCAGTAATCACTCGACTGTCCGAGACAGATGCAAGGGGTTGGACGGAAGAGCGAGTGAAGATCCCCCAAACGATAGTCTCAGTACCATGGATCTCCCGTGCACAGGCTTTTGAAGGGAAACCTCCTCCTCGACCATCCGAGGCCCTCGGTTTCGGCAGGGACCGACCAACGGCACGACCGTCGCCATTGCGTGTATGAAGCCTCACGGCCTTCGGTCAGAACGCATCAAAGCGCTCAACACTCAGCCCGAACCGCCCCACGCTGAACACACGATTCGCAACATTCTGCTATGAGCCGTAGTCGCCACATCCCCGAGACCGTTCGTCGCCGGGTCGAATTCTTCGACGGGCAGACATGCGAGGAGTGCGGGCGCCCGATCGACGGCGACGAGCTGCTGCGTCACCTCGATCATCGAGAGGCATTTGCGGAGGGGGGCGAGCACGCCGTCTTCAACCTCGATTGCCTCTGTCACGAGTGCAACCAGGCGAAGGGGACCGGCGACACCGCCCGCACCGATGAACTGGCGGCGCGTCACGAGCAGCAGGACGACGAGATCCGCCGCTACTTCCAGGAGACCGACGCGCGGATCATCGGCAACGATCAGCTCCGGGAGCCGCAGGAGGAGGGCTACGTGGCCCTGCGCGACTATTTTGAAGAGGAAGGATCCACGTCGCTCCCCGCCATCGTGACGCTGCCCACTGGCTGCGGGAAGTCCGGCCTCATCGCCTGCGCGCCCTTCGGCCTCGCGGCGGGGCGCGTGCTGG
>CAZTDC010000067.1:0-12045 GCA_964612165.1 uncultured Salinivenus sp. | reverse complement strand
CGGAGGCAGTACGGGTCCTGCATCTTGCCGCAGTTGCGGTGCGACTACAAAATCTCGCTGTACACCAGCAGGGTGCGCACATTCGCGGCCACCTGCTGCGCCCCGGGGTGGGGCCGCACCTCGTGGAGGCGCTTGTCGAAGGGCTTGATGCTGCCCTGAAGCGCTTCCAGGCTCATCGCTGCGAGCAGATCGGCAATTTTGAGGAGCCGATGCGCCTCGTGTAGCACGTGGGCGGCGTACCCGCTCATCAATTGGGTGCCGTTGATGAGAGACAGCCCGTCCTTCGGATGGAGGGTGATGGGCTTCAGGTCGTGCTCGGCGAGCACCTCGTCGGCGGTATGGACATCCGTGCCGTCCTCGTTCCAAAATTGCCCCTTGCCCAGCAGGGGGAGCGCCATGTGGGCCAGGGGGGCGAGGTCGCCGGACGCCCCGACACTACCGCGACTGGGAAGGGCGGGGATGAGGTCCTTGTCGGCGAGCAGGAGGAGCCGGTCGAACGTCTCTTCCGATACGCCCGAGTAGCCGATGCCGAGCGCGTGGATCTTGAGCTGAAGAATTAGCCGGCTAATGGATTTCGGGACAAGGTCGCCGGTGCCCACGGCGTGGCTGAAGATGAGATTGCGCTGAAGGTCTTCCAGTTTGTCGATGGGAATGCGCTTCTGCGCGAGGGCACCAAAGCCGGTGTTGATGCCGTAGTGCGCCTCGCCGTCGGTGAGGGCCTCCTCGACCACCGCACGTGATTCTTGAACGGGCGTCGGGTTCTGTCGAAGCAGGCCCAGTCGCTCGGCGAGATCCTCGTGCAGGGTGGCGATGTGGACAGGGGACGCGTCAGAGGACGGCATGAAAGACGGTCAGACTGGTTCGAAAACGGGGGCGATAAGGCGACGGGACCTCCGCAGTGCAGATACATAAACGTAACCAACTGACCGGACGTTGTCGCATAAAACCACGCGTTTTCACATCACTCTTTCTCCAATTGCTTCCCCATGTCCGATCCCGACGTTCTGGTCATCGGCGCCGGCCTCGCCGGGCTGGCCTGTGCCCGCCACCTCCGCCGACACGATCTCTCCGTTCAGGTGCTGGAGGCCTCGGATCGGGTGGGCGGACGGGTACGCACCGACACGGTGGACGGCTTTCGACTGGATCGCGGCTTCCAGGTGCTCCTGACGGCGTACCCGGAGACCCAGCTCGAGCTCGACTATCAGGCCCTCGACCTGCACGCGTTCTACGACGGGGCCCTCGTGCGCTACGGCGGCCAGTTTCATCGCATCGCCGATCCGTTTCAGTATCCCCTCGACGCCCCCCGGACGCTGTTCAGTCCGGTTGGCACCCCGGCCGACAAGTTGCGGGTGGCGCGCCTGCGACGCCATCTGACGCGGGAGTCCATCCCCACGATCATGGAGCGCGAGGAGCGCACGGCCCTGGACGTGCTGGAGGGCCGGTGGGGCTTCTCCTCCAACATGATCAACCGATTTTTCCGGCCGTTCTTTGGTGGGATTTTTTTCGACCGGGCGCTGGGGGCGTCGAGCCGCATGTTCGAGTTTCTGTTCAAGATGTTTGCGGAGGGAAAGACGGTGCTCCCGGCGGGGGGAATCGACCAGATTCCGAAGCAGATGCGCAGTCACCTCCCCGACGACGCCGTGCAGCTAAACACGAGTGTCAGGGAAGTAGATGGACAGACGGTGACGCTGGCGGAGGGGGCGTCGCTGGAGGCGCCCGCCGTAGTGGTGGCGACGGAGGCACCGGCGGCCAATCGGCTCGTGGGTGGTGTGACGCAGACGGACGGGCGGTCGACGGTGTGCTTCTACTACGCCGCGCCGGAGTCCCCGCTCGACGATCCCATTCTCGTGCTCAACGGCGACGGCGTGGGCCCCATCAACAACGTTGCCGTGCCGTCGGACGTGGCGCCGGGCTACGCGCCGGAGGGCAAGGCGCTCGTTGCGGCCGTGGTGGTGGGCGAGCCGGCGGAGTCGGATGTCGACCTTGAGCGAGCTGTTCGCAACCAACTTCTGGACTGGTTCGGGCTGGCGGCGGGGGGATGGGATCACCTCCAGACGGTGCGCATCCCGTACGCCCTGCCCGACCAATCTCCCCCGTTCCTGTCCCGACCGGAGCGCGAGGTTCGACGACGGCCGGGCCTCTACGTCTGTGGCGACCACCGGCGCACCGGGTCGCTCAACGGGGCGATTGCGTCGGGACGTGCGGCGGCGCGGGCGGTGCTTCAGGATCAATCCACGTGACGCGACTCTTCGTGCGTCTTAATCCGCGGACCCCGTACGTGAGCCGTCCAGACATGCTGATTGAAGAGGAGAGAGCCGGCATCCAGATCCCCGTACGTTTGCGCCGTTCCGAATAGCATTATCCGCTTTGATTCTACTCCTGACCCACGCCGCCGTCACGCTGTTGATGGTTGGCGTCATTCTGGTCGTCCAGGTGGTGCACTATCCCCTGTTTCGATACGTGGAGGAGGCGTCGTACGAGGCCTTTCAGGCCGAGCATATGCGACGCATCACCTGGATCGTCGCTCCTCTCATGACGACGGAACTCGGTACGGCGATCCTGATGGTCTGGACGCCGCCGCTTGGGGTGCCGGCCTGGCAGACCTGGACGGGGCTCGGGCTCGTCCTGTTCATTTGGGCCACGACCGGTCTGGTGCAGGTGCCCCTGCACCGCCGCCTTACCGACGGCTTCGATGCGTCGAGCCACCATCACCTCGTGCAGACCAATGCGCTTCGAACCGGCGCCTGGGTGCTGAGGGGGGGACTCGTGCTGTTCATGCTCTTCGCCGTGTTTGGACAGTCGGCACACCCGTAGGTCGAAAGACAGATGCGCTATCGGAAAGAGGGCGTGCATTGATCCGGATGGGATCCTAGTGTGAATATGTGAATAAGAAGTAAGAGACGGTTCAGTGCTCTCCCCCCGGATGCCGTACTTCAAAGCCCCTGTATATAGAAAAAGTTTGTTCGGGGCGGAGTCGGTTTCTCACCTCGCAGGGAACCGAGGGGGAACGCTGAAGTGGGGAGCCACGAGTTGGGAGAGCACTTCAAGCAGGACGCGTTGCTCTATTCAACAGTCCGTTTTCTCACGTCTCATGTCGACCTCGTCGAAGCGCCCGTTGGTTGTTTTTCTTGCGTTTTGGGTTCTTTTCCTCGTTCCGGATCGGGGGGCGGCCCAGCCTCAGGCCGAGAGCACCTTTGATGGCGATTCGGACGGCTGGGAAACAGGCGGGAGCGGGACGACGGTTCAGCACGTGTCTTCGGGCGGGCGGCCCGGCGGGTACGTGGAGGCGCAGGCTCAGAATGAAGGAGAGATCTGGTACTGGTCGGCCCCGTCGGCCTTTACTGGCGATTTCTCAAACGCCTACAACGGCGCGCTCCGGTTTGACCTCACACAGGACACGACGGAGGCACCGCTCGACTCGGCGGATGTGATTCTTGAAGGAGCGACCGACACGCTCACGGCCGCGGTGGCCAATCCGCCCACCTCGGATTGGACGGCCTACCGGCTTCCGCTTCGGCCGGCGGCGGGATGGACCCTACAGGAAAGTGGAGAGGTCCCGACGACGACCGAAATGATAGAGGTGCTGGCGTCTCTTGAGAACGTGCGCATTCGAGGGAATTACTGGAGCGAGGGCGGTACGGTGGGCCTTGACAATGTGCGCCTGCAGGCCGCGCAAACCGTTGAGCGGTGGGTCGATCCAACGCAGACCTATCTTCAGACCGATGCGGATGACGAGGCCAACGACGCCATCGCGATCAATCTGTCCAATTTGGGCCTCTCGCCGGGCGACCAGATTCACGTTGCACAGCTGGGGGAGTTCGACTTCGATCCGACTGAGGAGAATACGACGTTGCGTCGAATGGTCGCTGTGTTCAGTGGCAGCAGCGTGCTCGAGAGCTCAGAGCAGGTGAATCGCGTGCCCGACGCGATCGATGCGGGAGAAGACTTTGATACGGGCAGCCTCTCGGCCGACATTCCCGAGGATTTTCTCGTTGATGAGGATACCGTCGAGATTCCGACGGGGGCGACTCATCTCTTTCTGTCCGGCTACGATGGCAACTTTGAGGACAATGTCGATCCTGATGGGGACTACAAGCTGCGAATTACGCTTCCGGAGCCCCCGTCGGGCCTGACGGTAGACGCCACCGCCGACAGTGTGGCGCTACAGTGGGACCCCTCTTCCTTTGGCACCTTGAGCGAGTATCGCATCTACCGTGACACCGCACCGATCGACTCGACGGCAGGTCCCGGCGCGTATTCTGTGCTCACGACCGCCCTAGAGGCCAACTACATCGACGAATCGGTGACGGTCGGAGAAACGTATCACTACCGGCTTACAGCGGTCGACAACGACGGAAACGAGAGTTCATTCAGCATAGAAGCTCGGGCGACGCCCGGAACGCTTCCCTCGCCCCCGTCAAACGTGCAGTCCGAGGTAACGGGGGACAGCAGCGCGGCTGTGCAGTGGCTAGGGGTGACCGACGCCGAGAAATACCGATTATACCGGGATACCGAACCGATCACAGGGGACCCGAGCGCTCGCGCGGCCTACGACAGCACACAGGTCGGCGTCACGGAGTACGTCGATACGGGCTTAACACCCGGCGAGACCTATTACTATCGAGTGACGGCTGTCGACGTGGAGGCCGATGAGAGCGAGTACAGCGCGGAGGTGACGGCTCGACCCCCCCTGTCCGTGATTGCCCTCGACGATGCAGGGACCGTGGCGCAGGCCGACACGACGACCCTGGATGTTCTGGCCAACGACGTGCAGGGAAAAGCGCCCATTGATACGTCCTTGCTCCGGATTGATGAGAATTCCAGTCATGGGAGGGCAACGATCAATCGAGACGCGGGGACCATCGACTACGCGCACGACGGGACGGACACCTTCCAGGATTCGTTTACCTACATTGTCGAGGACACGGACGAGGTGGCCGACACGGCGCGAGTCACGATCTCGGTTCAGGAGGTCACGCTGACCGCCGAGCGGGATTCGCTTGAGGTGGGGGCGGGACAGGTGGGGACCCTTGGCCCGACCGCTCGTCTTGAGTTCACGAGCACGGGGGATGTTGCGGCAAGAGGCCTGTCGGTCACGCTCAGCGATTCGGTGGACTACAAGGTGGTTGAGGATACGGGGGAGGACGTGCTGGAACCGGGAGAGAGCCGTACGGTACAGGTCGGCTTCCAGCCAGAGGAGGCGGGGGCGGGACAGACAACCTCGGTAACACTGACCACGAAGACCGGCATCGAATCCACAGTGGTCCTTCGCGGAGATGGGGTGAGCGCGCAGGTGGAAACTTCGGCGGCCGAAGGGGTGGTGACGCAGGGCGAACCGGTGCTTGTGAATGTGACGCCGGAGGGCCCGCTTAATCCCACGAGTCGGCTCCTCTACGTTCGGCGCAGTGGAGGAGCGTATCAGCAACTGGAGGATCCCCAGGGGATCCCGGCGTCGTTCGTGACTGAGCGAGGGGTTGACTACTACGTGGTGCTGCGGCAAGGAGACGTACAGGTCGTTCTTCCCGGCGGGAGCGAGTCGGCTGCCCGCCGCAATCCGTTCCACCTGTCGGTCCGGTTTGACAGCCTCTCGGCGTCGCTCTCGTTGAGGCCGGAGTCCTACCGAATGGTGTCCGTGCCGGCGAGGACCGAGATCAAGCAGGCACTTGAGAGGAGTTATGGCGGGTATGACCGGTCCCTGTGGCGGATGCTGCGGTGGTCGCCGTCCGCGGAGGCCTATCGAGAATTCCCCAATGTCGATAGTTTGGAGGCGGGGATGGGATTTTGGCTTATCACGTCGAGCGGAGAGGCGTTTTCACTTGGAGAGGGGCGCTCGGTCGATGCCTCGACCCCTCAGCACCTTGTCCTCGAATCTGGCTGGAATCAGGTCGGTACTCCATTCAACTTTTCCGTTCCCTGGGACACGGTGCAGTCCGCGTCGGGATTGTCGGACGTTCAAATCGACGGTCCGATTGCCTATCGGGATGGGGAAGGATACCAGCCTGGGCAGTCGGTCTTGAAGCCCTGGCATGCGTACTTCGTGTTCAACGCCACCGGCGAGCGGGACACGCTCGTAGTGCCGCCGGTGGGAACCGACGCCGAGACGACCCGAGGAGCCGAGTCGGGACCCACGGCGCTGGCCGACAGTCGGCTTTGGGGAGACTCCTCGTCGGCAGGCCCGGCCGATGACGATACGGGGCCGGGGGCCGAAGACGAAACAGAAGCTGCGGGCACCGGGGCGAAGCAGGCAGGCAATCGGCCCTACACCCTGCGTGTGACGGCTCAGTCGAAGGACGAACAGGCCGGTCGGGTCTGGCTCGGCCTTCGCTCGGCGGCAAAGGTCGGGCGGGATGCGCTCGACGTTGCTCAGGCGCCGCCCGTCGGCCAAACGGTGCGGCTCAGCGTGCAGGAGACCATCAAGGGCCGCTCGGTTTCCCACGCCGGCAGCTTCAAGCCTCCTGAGGGAAAGGGACGCACGTGGACGCTCGTGTTACGCCGCCCCGCTGCGGGACCGGACGGTTCGGCGCAGCCGGTCCGGCTTCGAATGGAGGACGAGGGGGCGCTTCCGGACAGGCAGACGCGATACGTGCTCGACCTGGACGAGGAGCGGCGTCTCGTGTCGGGGCAGACCCTCACAATGAAACCGGGGGAGCGGCGGCGCCTGAAGGTGATCGTGGGCACGAAGGCCTTCGCTCAGAAGAACAGTGACGGGATTGCGCTGGAGCACTATGAGAACGACCTCCGCGGCAATGCGCCCAATCCGTTTTCTGGGGAAACGACGCTCACCTACGTGCTAGAGCAGAAGGTGCCGGTCACACTTGAGGTGTACAACGTTCTCGGCCAGCGGGTGCGCACCCTTGTGGAGGAGCGCAAAGAGGCAGGCGTGCACCACGTGCGGTGGAATGGCCAGAACCAGCTCGGAGAGCCGGTCGGCAGCGGGGTGTACTTTTACCGGATTGAGGCAGGGGACTTTCGGGAGACGCGGAAGATGGTTCTCGTGCGCTAATTTTGGTCCGGCCCGATTATGGATTTCGGGGGGGAGGAGCGTTATGGGGCGGTCGAAGAGCTAGAGTCGGCCGAGAGGGAGTCGGCGCGGCGGTGCCAACGCCGCGCTTGGTCGGGACGGCCCCATTCGGTGTAGAGGGTGGCCAGGGCCGAGTGCAAATCGGCCGTCAGGGACGAGTCGGGCGCGTCGACCTCTGCATGCACGGAGCGAGCGTTTTGCAGGCGGTCTTCGGCTTGCTCGTAGCGTTCCAGTTCGGTTAGGGTCGTGCCTTGAGCGTACAGGGCCTTCGCAAGATCGACGGAGGGACCGTTCGAGCGTCGGAGACGCACCTCGCGGGCGAAGGCCTCCAACGCCGTCTTGGGGCGTTCCCGGGCCTGGTTCACTGTGCCAATGGCATGCAGGTCGCCCGCAACGTACGGGTGACTCGGTCCTCTCTTTTCCTCGTCAACCGCCAGGGCGAGTCGATAGAGCGAGTCGGCCTCTTCGTAGCGCTCCTGCGCCTCGTACACGCCTGCGAGGTTGTTGTAGAACGTCGCCATTTCGACGTGACGGGGGCCAAACACGTCTCGCCCTCGCGTCACGGCCGTGTCGAGGTGGGCGGCTGCGGCGCTCAGGTCGCCCTGGTTCTTCCGCATCAATCCGATGGCGGAGTGCGCACGGATGACACTGGGATGGTTGGGGCCTTCGAGTTGGCGGAAGTTTTGCATCGCGCCCTCGTAAAACGACGCGGCACGGGCGTACTTGTCCTGGTAGTAGTGGATGCTTCCCCGATTGTGACGGATGCTTGCAAGCTCTCGTGTGCGTTGCTCAGCCTGCTCCTCGGTTTTCACATTCAGCGTGCGAAAGCGACGTTCAGCGACCTTAAAAAGCGAGTCTGCAGCCTGGAGGCGTTTTTGGGTCAGAGCGATGGTGCCCCGAAGCGAAATCGCACTGGCGTACTCGTGTGTGGAGGTCGCGTCGGCGTCACGCAGCTGCTGAAGGGCGGCTTGCGCCAGGGAGTCAGCCGCCTCGTGGCGCCCCCGTTCCCACTTCAGCCCGGCCCGTTCACTGAGGTACTCGCCAAGACGCCGCTGGCGATCCGAGTCCGTGAGCGAGCGCTGGAGCTCGACGGAGCGGCGGAGCAGGGAGTCGGCCGTCTGGTACTCCGACAGCTCCTTGTACACCCCTCCGACGACGGCGAACATGCGGGCCTGGAGGTTGGGCTGCCCCGAGAGCTCGCTCAGGCGCTTCCGTCCCCGATCCACGAGCTCATACACAGTGAGCGTGTCGCCTTTTGCCTCACTGGGCGTGGCATTTTCGAAGAGATCCTGCTGGAGGAAGGAGATGACCTGCTCGGCTTCCGCTTCGGCGGCCTGGGCCCGGTCCCGCTCGGCGGCGGCCACCTGGGCCTGCCACACCGCCACGCCCAGTCCAATCACGAGCGCAATCATCGCGGCCGTTGCGCTCATGACGGCGGTCCGGTTGCGGCTCACGAACCGGCGGAGGCGGTATCCGGGCGTCGCCGCCCGCGCCTCGACGGGCAGGCCGTCGAGGTAGCGGGTGAGGTCCTGGGCCAGCTCCGCGGCGGACGTGTAGCGCTGATCCGGCTCCTTTCGGAGAGCCTTCTCGACAATCACGTCCAGGTCGCCCTTCAGGGCGCGCCCCAGTTCGTCGGACGTCATGCCGTGCGTTTCCTCTACGAAGGCGTCCACCGTTGGGTCGGTCGTCACCTGCTCGCTGGGGGCGGTCGGATCGGTCGTCGCGATGACTTGAGCAACCTCGGTCACGGGGGCGTTCTTGATGTCGTACGGGAGGGTGCCAGTCAGCAACTCGTAGAGCAAGACGCCCAGCGAGTAGACATCCGTGGCCGTCGTAATGGGATCGCCCTGCACCTGCTCCGGCGCCGCGTACCGGGGCGTCATCGGACTTTCGCCCGTCCGGGTGCGGGCCGCCCGGCCCTCCGCGCCCTCCAACGCCTTCGCGATGCCGAAGTCCAGGAGTTTTACCTGCGGACCTGTATTCGTGTCCTCCCCCGTCGTCGGATCCGTGTCGGGCTCGGTGACCAGAATGTTGGAGGGCTTCAGGTCGCGGTGAACGATGAGGTTGCGGTGCGAGAAGGCTACCGCCTCGCACACTTGTTTGAACAGGTGAAGACGGGGCGGGACCCCAAAGCTGTGATTGTTGCAGTAGGTGTCTAGTGGGGTGCCGTCCACGTACTCCATGACAAAGTACGGGCGGCCGTCGTCGGTCACGCCCCCGTCCAGCAGGTGCGCGATGTTCGGGTGCTGCAGCTCCGCCAGAATCTGGCGCTCGGCCAGGAAGCGTTCCTGCGCGGTTGCGTCGAGGTCGTGTCGAAGGAGCTTGAGGGCCACCTGCTGCTCAAACTGCCCGTCGGCCCGCTCGGCGAAGTGGACCGTGCCCATGCCGCCCTCCCCGATGAGGCCCACGAGGCGCCACGGACCAATGCGGTCCGGCACCGGGCCGAACGGCGTCTCCGACGATGTCGTCGGAGAGGCGTCGTCCGGGTCGGACCCTGAAGAGTCCCCTGCTGCGGTCGGGGCATCGGAGCCGCCAGACGGGGCCTCCTCATCCAGGTCGTCGGAGGGGACGTGCTCCGTGGGGGCGTCTGGATCAGGAGCGTCGGCAGACTCCTCTGTGGGTTCGTTCGTCGGCCCGGACGCACCCTCCGTTGCTCCCATCGCCTGCAGCCGCTCCCACACCGCTTCCCGAAGATCGGCGTCCGGGCACACGCGCTCAAGGAAGTCCTGACGGTCCCCCGGCGGGCGATCGGCGGCCTGGCGCGCAAGGGCATCGAGGCGCTCGGGAGACGGACCGTCACTCATGATGGGACCCTGCTGTGATGGTCGGAGGGAAGAAGAAGGCGACGCCCGTCGCACGGACGGGGCTGAGGGGCCGGTCTGTTTCGGGATGTCCGTTTGGAAGGTATTCCGTTTCGCCTCAGAAACACAAATGCGGTACCGCTCGATGAGGGCAGGGGGCGCGCCGATTCGGACCCTGGCTTTCAGCAGACGGAGATCCAGCCAGCCGCCACACCGTCGAGTGGGAGGGAGGCGCCGCGAACAGGCCGACTGGTCCGGTCTACGACGCCGGAGATGCGGCGCCGGCTAGATGATGAGGGGAGGCCTGTGCATGAATTCTGACCTGCCTGAATCCACTATTTCCCGAAGAGAGTTTGAGGCGGCCCTCGACTACACGTTCGGAAGTTTCCAGGGACAACGCGGAGACCGATGAATCCCCGTCGCTCGGTGACGGTCTCGTTTCTTCTTTGCAGGCATGGACTCAACCCCCTCTGTTGGCCCTCTATTCTCGAATTCCCGTTTCGGAAGTAGAGAGGAACCGTTTGAGCAAAGCAACGGCGTAGCGACCCGTGGGATGCTCACCCACACGCCGCCGATGCCTTGAGCAGGGACCTTATGGTACGTACCAGATGCCCCGCGCTTGATCCAACCACTCGCCGACGACGATGTGGGGCAGTACCAGAAGACACACGAATATGGTGTAGAAGGCCACGGCGCCGCCGAGAAGACCGGCTCCACCCAGGGGATTCGGGACGAGGACATAAAACCCGGCCATGAGCCCAAACGTTACGAGAGCGCCAATCACCATCGCCGCCCAGGTGAGGGGAAGCGACAAGCGGTCCGCCGCCGGGTCGTCGGCGGCGAGAACGGCGTCTTATACCGTCGCTGCATGGGATCGCTGCAACTGGTCTTCGGAGAACTGTCCAATTTGCAGGAGACGATTCATCTTTGCTCGGCCACACGCGTCCGGGAGACCGGGGTGCCGTCCGACGCCTTACGGCCCCACATGATGTAGAGTAAGACCGCCAGCATGCCCACCAGGAGCAGCGCCAAACCGAGAAAGGCCACATCCCACCCCAGGAGGTCGGCCAGAAAGCCCGTGACGACACTGCCGGCCGCCCCGAGCATCATGTAAACGGTGCGGACGAGGCCAAAGCCGGAGTTGCGCTCGTGGTCGTCCAGGTGGTCCATAAACTTGGGCATGAGGGCGGCGCCCCAGCCCATCGACAGGCCCGCGAGCGCAACCGCTACGGCCGCCGCGGCCAGCCCGGTGCCCCACACCATTAGGCCGTACCCGACGATGCCCACGCCGATGGCGAGGCTCGCCGTGGCGTCGCGGCCGATGCGGTCGGAGAGAGCGCCCAGGCCCGGCTGGGTCACACCCTGCACGAGGAAGTACCCTGAGAACAGCGTCCCCGCCGTCGCCGCCGAGAAGCCATGGTGCGCGACGAGGAAGGCCGGGAGGAACGAGGCGGTGGCCTGCCACACGAACATCCCGACCGCCGACAGTCCCACTGTGCGGGCGATGGGCGGCCGTCGGAGCACGTTCATCAGGGGACGCAGACGGAGACGACTCCACACCGATTCGTGGGGACGCACGGGAGCCCTTGGCCGGATGGTGTAGAGGACGAGGGCCGTCACGGGGAGGGCGAAGGCCGTTCCGAGCGCGAGCGCCCACCGCCAGCCCAGCCACGCCCCGACGGCGCCGGCGGCCATAGGCACGAGCACCCCCGCCACGGGGGCCCCGGCGGTGTGAATGCCGATCGCCGTCCCGATCTTGTCGGTGGTGCGCGTGAGTAGCGACGTGGCGACGCTGTAGTGGAGGCCCGCCACGGTGCCCAGGAGGGCCGTGCCGAGGAGGAAGACCGGGTAGGAAGGGGCGAGCGCCAGGAGGGTACTCGCGACGGCCGTCCCACCCACCGCCACGAGGATGATGCGCCGCTCCCCGTAGCGGTCGGCCAGCAAGCCGCTGGGGAATTGGGCGGCGGCGTACCCCATCCACATACCCGTCAGGGCGAGGCCGATCGCGCCGTTGGGAACGGCAAACGCGTCGCCGATGGCGGGGACGACCGGACTGATCACGAGCCGGCCGGCCATGGTAGCGAAGAATGCCAGGGTGCACGCCCCGAGGACGGCACCCTGTCGGGACCAAAGTGTCACGAAAGCAAAAGCGATTTGTGAGACAAAACCGACATCGGACCCCGGCGGCTTTTCACCAGGCGAGGATTAGAGGCCGTAGAATTC
>CAZTDC010000066.1:0-12065 GCA_964612165.1 uncultured Salinivenus sp. | reverse complement strand
TTTGCTTATGAGCACCGTTTCGGACACCGGCGCCGAGGACGTACGCTGGGCCCTCGATGACCTCCACGAGGATCCCGAGGCTGTTCAGGACAGCCTGGCAACTGCTGACGATGAGGCTGAGGCTTTTGCCGAGAAATATCGCGGTCGTGTTGATGAACTCGACGCCGAGGCCCTGTCTACTGCCCTCGATCGTCTGGACACCATTCAGGATCGGCTTGGGCGCGCCTATGCCTTCGTTTACCTGTACTGGTCTACGGACACGAACGACGAGGAGCGCGGGGCTCTTCTGCAATCGGTCCGAGAAACCTACAACCGCATCAATCAAAAGCTCGTCTTCTTTGAAGTTGAGTGGGCTAATCTTCCGGAGGATCGGGTAAAGCACCTTCTTGAGCACGAAGCCCTCTCGGAGTACCGGCACTATCTTGAGGTCGAGTATCAGCAAAAGGAGCATGTCCTTACTGAACCGGAGGAGAAGGTCCTGTCTGAAAAGGACATTACCGGGAAGCAGGCCTGGACCCGGTTTTTCGACGAGACCCTTGGGGCAGCCCGCTTTGAGCTCGACGGAGAGGAGATGACCCAGGAGGAGATTCTGTCGAAGCTCTACGAGCCAAACCGGACGCTCCGTCGCCAAGCAGCGCTCTCGTTTACGGACGGGCTGAAGGAGCACCAGCGTACGCTCACGTTCGTTTTTAACACCTTGCTCGCCGACAAGGCCTCGACCGATCGGTTGCGCGACTACGACCATTGGTTGGAGAGCCGCAATCTCTCGAACGAGGTCGACGACGACACGGTACAGGCCCTGATTGAGGCCGTCACGGGTCGCTACGACCTCGTGGCGCGATTCTACGAGCTCAAGCGTCGCCTGCTCGGGGTCGACGAACTTTACGATTATGATCGGTACGCGCCCGTGGATGAGGCCGACACCACCTACAAGTGGGCCGAGGCGCAGGAGATGGTGCTCGACGCGTACGCCGACTTTCACCCTGAGATGGCGGACGTGGCGCGGACATTTTTTGAGGAAAACTGGATTGACGCGGCAATGGCCCCCGGGAAGCGGAGCGGGGCGTTCAGTCACGGGACGGTTCCGAGCGCCCACCCGTACGTTCTGCTCAACTATACCGGCAAGGCCCGCGACGTGCAGACCCTGGCCCATGAACTGGGACACGGTGTGCATCAGTATCTCGCACGGGAGCAGACGATTTTTCATCACGGCACGCCGCTAACGACCGCTGAAATGGCATCGGTCTTCGGGGAGATGCTCGTCTTTCAGCGGCTCATGCGGCAGGAGGACGATCCGAAGAACCGACTGGCCATGCTCGTGGCCAAGATCGATGACACCCTGGCCACCGTCTTTCGTCAGGTCGCGATGAATCGGTTTGAAGAGCGGATTCACACCGAGCGACGGAGGGAGGGAGAGCTCTCCGCCGAGCGGTTCTCGGCGCACTGGATGGAGACGCAGGAGGCAATGTTTGAGGGTAGTGTCACCCTGGGGGAGCATTACAAGCACTGGTGGAGCTACGTCCCGCACTTCCTGCACACACCCGGCTACGTGTACGCCTACGCCTTCGGGGAACTGCTGGTGTTGGCCCTGTACGCCCGATACCAGGATGCCGGAGAGGCCTTTGCCGATGAGTATCTCGATCTCCTCCGCGCTGGCGGGTCCGACTGGCCGCACGACCTCGTAGGACGGGTCGGCGTCGATTTGGAGGACGAAGGCTTCTGGCAGCGGGGCCTTTCGCAGATTGAGGACCTCATTGAAGAAGCCGAGTCACTCGCCGGGTCGCCCTCCGACTCCGCGGAAGTCAGACCAAGCACATGACAATCGCTGTGCCCGAGCGACGGAGAAACGCTTGCGAATGGGGCCCACACGCATTTTGAGTCCACATACGGCGTTCCGCGATTCACCGCCGCCGTACCTGGTCTTGATCGATTCCCGTTTGGAAAAGCCTTCTGTGAAGCGATCGCCAGGCAGGTGGGGGGGGGCGGAGTCAGGTTGGTCTCGTATCTCGAGGATCGGATCGCGTTGGTCGGAATGAACGGGGGCACCTTCCACCGAGAAGCGACCTTGCGTGTCTACCAATCCCTTGCGCCAACCAGGCGATCGATTACTCCCGCCATCAAGCGTGCCGAACCAGGGGTGAAGCGGATAGAGTGCTTGTGAGGTCACAGAACGAGAATCGGCATACAAATTGCATGAATAGATAATAGGTCCGCTACAATTGGATCCAAGAAGAATTCTGCCCTCGTAAAATTACGTAGAATGAAACCACGAGCGGTTGGTCTCGTGTGCACTCTGTAGGGTCTTCTCTCTTTTGGCAGATCTCTTCGTGCGGAGTCTTGCACTCTTCGATTTCCGCTGTACATTTCGGATTGGTTTTCGCCCGCGATGAGCTCCACGTCTACTGACTCCGGTCGAGAGGCCGAGATTACGCTGTATAATCCGTCGTCCGAAGAGGCGGAGGAGCTGGATCCTTCGTCGATCGACCGGACCATGCTCGATCTTGAAATTGATCGGGAGCTGGCCGAGCGACTGCTGGAGGTTTCCAAGCATCTGGGACTGAATCCTACCATTGTGGCCTCCCGTGCGATCGATCTCGTTTGTGAGGAAATTGGGACCCTCAGTGAAGATTGGCGCAAAGACGAAGAAGAATTTGGCACTGTTACGCTCATCCAGCGATACCAAGCCCGCGTTGATCTGCTCCAGGCTTTAAAGGAAGAATCGGAAGAGGCCTCCGACCAGGATGAAGCACCCGCCAAGCAGCAAACCTTTACCGGGGCCGACTCCGAGTCGGATCGGGGTGATGCTCAAAAAGAGGAGGAGCCGCTATGGGACGCGGTCGACGAGATCAATGATGTCTTAGATGAGGAAAAAGAGGCGAGCGGGGAGGCGAAAGAGGAGGCCTCCCCCACCGAAGAGTTTCCGGTCGATGAGGTCACGCTTGCAGAGCAGGCAGGGTCCACTGAGGCTGAAAGCCGGGTCAAAGCAAGCGGAGGACCCGAAAAGTCAAACCGATGGGGCGTGGTGGATCGGGTTCTGGGCTTGTTCTCCGGCCGGGACGAGCAGGCGAGCCAGGAGGGAGAGACGCTGGATGAAGCGACGACTGGAGGCGGGGACGAGGCCTCCGTCTCGACCGATGAGATTAAGGTGAACGATGCGGTCTTTGAGAATGATGAGCCCGAGAACGAAGACCATGAATCCCCGCCTACGGCTGAAATTTCGATAGACGAGGCGTCGATAGAAGAAGACAAACTGGAAGAGTCTGATTCCGACGATACTGAAGAGGCTGATGACGACATCCCAGAAGCCGACGAATGGGATGCTGTCGAAACGATTATCCAGGCCGGCGAGCAGGCTAAAAACTAAGCTCACCTCAGGCGCGCACCTGTAATCAGCTTGAATCAGAAGGGCACCAACTCGGCTCTAGACGCCGCTTACGACGCTCCGCAGCAATGGTCACCATCGCCTCTTTTGCGTCTCTGCGAAGCCACGCGCAGCGCTTATTTTCGTCTGTTTCCTGGGTTGAGTAAGGGCCCCCTGACCGGAATTCTACTGAACCCAGGTCCCGCGTTGGTCGGTTCTGGATGGGATTTCCTGCAAACGATCATCGAGATCATTCGGAACCCCGCAAGATCACGATTTGGGGTTTTGGCTCAGCAGAACGATTGAAGAGTGCGATCCTCAATTCGAAGAACAAGTAATCCACAACTCCGCTTGCTTAAGTGGTCGAGGCTGCGGGGGCAGACTCCGATTTCAAAGCCGTTATCAGCGTCCGACAGAACGCCGGAATGTCCTTAACGACCCGTCCCCACACCTGGTTGCCATCCCGAAAAGCAGCCTCGTCCACCCATTCGGCTCCCGCGTTCACGAGGTCGTCTTTGATTCCCACGCTCCCGGTGGCACGGCGACCTTCCACAATGCCCGCCGAGATGCCTACTAACCCAGCGTGGCAGATTTGTGCCACGAGCTTGTTTTGGGCATCAATCTTCCGTACCAGGGAGGTGACCCCGTCGTCACGGCGCAGCTTGTCTGGGGCCCAGCCGCCGGGAACCACGATGGCATCGAGCTCATCGGCATCCAGCTCGCGAGCCGACACGTCCGTCGTAGCTGTGAGTCCATGTTTCCCAGTGAAGGAGGTTTCGGCCTCGCGCCCAGCAATGACCACGTCGGCTCCCTCTTCACGGAGACGCATAACAGGGACCCAGAACTCCAGGTCTTCGAAGGATTTGTCAACGAGAACAGCGACACGCTGATTTTGGAGATCCATAGATTAGGGACTGGATGATTGGTGGCGACACTTGATACGTCGCTCAGAAAACAGGGAGGGGGGAGGGAAAAGTTTCTGGCCCTCATCGCGACGCTCACCGGATGGGGGAAGAAGTGGGGAGGGAACAGCGCTTCCAGTGATTTTGGAACGACGGGGGGAGACCGACCCATTACGGAGATCGTCCTCTTGGTGGAACGCGCGAGGGAAAACCAACCATCGATGCCCTTTTGATTCCGTTATTGCAAAGAGCGTGATCTCCTCTAATGCCTACATCGAGGCCCTTGCTGCTGTCGCCGCCGACTGGCGTGATCCTGAACATTCGACTCGTGCCTCCGCAGTAGAAGATACGTTGGGGGCCCCCAACCGCTGGACCGAACAGGCGCTCACTCATGCGTTGAATCGATGGATGCAGTGCCTCACGGTAGAGAGGTTGACGAGTTGGCTGGGAGAGGAGCCCGTGTCTCCGTCGAGCGCCGTCGGCGTGCTGCATGCAGACACAGGACCGCTGGCAGGATTTCGCGACGCCGTAGCGGCGTGGGGGTTGGGGCAGGACTATTTGGGTTGCCTTTCCGAATCGTCTCCGTTTCTCCTCCCAACGTTTGCGGAAGAGGTATCTGCGCAGTGTCAAGATCTACAGATTCGCTTTGCGGAAGAGGACGCCCTGTACAAGGAGGCAGACGCGGTTCTGGCTCAGCCGAGCGAGTCGGGGGAAGCGATCCGCACGGACTGCCACGACAACGGCATTCCCCCGGAGCAGCGGCTCATCCGATCGCCCGTCTTTAGCGTCGGTGTGTTGGACGGGCACGAGTCGGAGGACGAGATGGAGCGGCTGGCCGAAGACATGCTGCTATTTGAGGGCATGGGGCGTCGTCGGCTCGCGCTTCTGTGGGCGCCCCGCGGCCACCCGCCGGATTCGTATCTGGAAGCCATGGCCCGCTTCCGTGGCCTCTTCCCAGCGCATCCGGACACGCCCGGCACACTCCAGATGCAGCAGGCCTTTTTGGAGGCGCGCGACGAGCCACACGCCTACGCAGACGGCCTAGAGTTTCTGATGAGTCGGGGTGATCCGGCGCCGCAGCGGCCGGGGCACATCCGCTGGTCGGAGTACGACGACCTCGACGACGTAGAAGGCTGGATCGATGATCACGAAGAGGAGGTCCACGCGATCATAGCGCGCCGCCACCTCCACGACCAGCTCCCGGACGAACGTCGGCTCCGCACACCGGGTGGGGTGCACATTCCGCCCCTTGATGACGAGGAGGGGAAGGAGACGGTTGCCTTTCTGCGCGGCCTGGACAGCTAACGATCCGTCCCGAAGTCGGTTAAAGAAGAGTAGTCTGGCATAGTTTGGATAGTATGAAGGAAAAGACGCCCGGAAATCTTCCCAGTCGTTCCAGGCTTTTTGCACCGCACTGCTCAGGTCAAGGCACAGTCCAACGTTCTACCACGCCGAAAAGAAAAGGACACTTTGCTTAGTTCCCCTGGAGGTACTCGGCGAGGGTGGTTTCCACGTCAGTCTTCAGGTCGTTCCACTCGGTTGAGGGTGCCTTTGACACCGTCACGAATTCGGGCGTGATGAACACGTCGTCTACCCCCGCTATGGAGAACAGGTGTTTGCCCAGGGGGTGACGATCCGCCTCGTCGGCCGAGGAGATGGCCTCGATGGCGTCGCTAAATCGCTGCCCGTCCGTAGTGGTGAATTTGAGACTGTTGGGATTGGGTGTTCGTTCGGCCTGAATCGCTGCCATGAGTCCCTGAATCTGGTAAACGAGACTGTCAGGAAGAAGCCGTGTTGCAGGAATCGTCGCCACCCTTTGGGAAGCATTATAGCGCTGCCACGAGCCGATTTGCAAACATGAGTCCGAGGAGGATGAGCCAGAGCAGGTGGCCGATCCCGGTTCCCATGGCTACGCGCGTCCTAGCGCTTTGCGCATCCTCGGTACTCGTGCTCTCGGGATCGTCGGCATAGGCCTTTAAGGTCCCCCAGGCGGGACGGATCACGAAAAGTTGGGCGAGCGTGAGAAGCACGATCAGGGTGATGGCCGAATGATAAGCAGGGCCATAGGTATCGAAATGCCCACCGGCGACAAATGCTCCGAGTGAGAACAGAAGCGTGAGCACAATGAAGATGTTCATCAGCCAAACCGACTGATGGCCGTCTTCAGCGAGGGTGACGCGGGCCTCTCCCTCCAAATTGAGAACCGTTCGTGCCTGTCCGGCAAGCCGCAGGCCAAGCCCAAACCAGGCGGCGGCCGTAATGATGTGTAGGATGACGAGGGTCCACTTCAGAAGCAGCATGAGGCAAGCGTCGTTTCGAATAAGGAAATGATGGTTCCTCTCACGAACGGACTCGTTCAGAGTTTGCCCGGAGGAGAGGCGACGGTTCGAAGTGCTGGTGAACTGCGGCCCAAGGAGATGAGGAAAAGCACCTCCGCGAGAGTGTGGCGTAGCAAATGCTCTTCGAATAAATTCAATGAACGAGCCAAATAACGTTATGGACGCAGGAACGCTGGGCCGGGGGTTGATTTATCTGGGGGTGGGGCTTGCTGCGGTGGGAGGCGTAGTGCTTCTTCTCGGGCGGGTGCTTGATTTGGGGAATCTTCCGGGGGATCTCGTTTATCAGGGCGAAGACGTACAGGTGTACGCTCCCATCGGAACCATGATCGTCTTAAGTCTCGTGCTTACCCTGCTTCTGAATCTGGTACTTCGGTTCTTTCAGTGAAGAAAACCCTACTACCCGAACTCGACGTTGGGATGTTCTGGCGAAGCCTAGCCTGCAGTTGACCGGAGATCATGTTTGCTCCCGACCCTCCTGTCTCTCAGAAATAGGCACTTTTTGCACTGGCTTTAGGTTCATCACTGTTGCCTGTTCATGTATGACGTCCTGCATTCGTCCTTGTCCGTTTCTGTTCTGTTAATCGGAGGTCTCCTCGCCGGTACGCTCGGAGGGATAAGTGCTCCGGCGCAGGCCCAATCGTCCATAACCGGGGAACGGAAGCCTTGCAAAAATACGCAGGCGGCCGATCAGTACCCGTGCAAGAACGTGGATCTGATGTCGTACCTCTCGATTTCGGCCCTCGGGGGCGGACCGGACGTTTCGCTCAATGACATCTGGGGGTGGACGGATCCGGAGACGGAACGGCGATACGCGCTTGTTGGGCGGACGGATGCAACGGCCTTCATCGACGTGACGAATCCGACGGAGCCGGTGTATCTTGGCGAGCTGCCAACCCATTCGAGGTCAAGCAACTGGCGCGACGTGAAGGTGCACGACAACCATGCCTTCATCGTGAGCGAGGCATCGGATCACGGCATGCAGGTGTTCGACCTTACGGAGCTTCGGTCTGTGAGCGAGCCTCCCGAAACGTTTTCGGAGACGGCCCACTACGACCGCTTTTCGACGGCCCACAATGTGGCAATCAACGAGGCGACCGAGTATGCTTACGTGGTGGGCATTCAGGGACCACAAACTGTTCCTTCGTCTGCCGAGTGCGGGGCGGGGTTGCATATAGTCGATATTAGCACGCCCAGCCAGCCACAGTTTTCCGGGTGTCACAACGACTTATCAACAGGGGGGCGAGTAGCACCCGGCTACACGCACGATACGCAGTGTGTTGTTTATCAAGGGCCGGACGCCGACTACCGAGGGCGTGAGATCTGCTTTAACGCGAATGAGCGTCAGGTCAACATTGCCGACGTCACGGACAAGTCCAATCCAGAAACGATCACGAATGCCACTTATCCCTTGCCGTCGTACGTGCATCAGGCGTGGCTCACTGAAGGTCACCGCTACCTGCTGGTAGACGACGAACTGGATGAGCAGGCTAATAATGGAATTGATAGCACGCGGACGCTGGTCTTCGACGTTTCCGAACTGGATAACCCCGAACTCGTCAAGCGCTACACTGGGAGCACGCAGGCCATAGACCACAACCAGTATGTGGTTGGAAATTACTCTTACCAGGCCAACTACGAGAGCGGGCTTCGCGTGCTCGATGTCTCTGATCCTCGAAATCCCGGAGAGGTTGCTTATTTCGATACCTACGTGTCTGCCAACGGCCCCAGGTTCAATGGGGCCTGGAGCACATATCCTTTCTTCGAGAATGGCATCGTTCTCGTCAGTAGCATTGGGGAAGGATTGTTTGTCCTCGATCCTAAATTTTCTCCGTTCCTTGCTCTCGGTGTCACGCCTAGCAAGAAAGCAGCCACCGTTCAATGGAAGATCTCGGCCTCTGTAAAGACACGCCGAGTGGTCGTAGAACATCTTCCACCTGGGTCACACAGCTGGAGGATGGACGAGAGGTTCGAAGGGCCTTCGGCAGGCGGAACGGCGTCTTACGAATACGAGGCCACCGATCTTGAACTGGGGACCCACCAGTTTCGCGTTCGGCACATATCAACCGATGGCTCGGAGATTACTAGCCGGTCGGTAAGTACACGAATTTTGCCCGAGGATGCCATTGAGCTGAAAGGACTTCCCAATCCCATTCGCGGCCAGGAGCAATTCAATTTATTTCTTCGAGAGAGTCAGCGGGTGAGGATCGATTTGTACGACACCATGGGGCGTCGCCTTTCCCAAGTATACGACGGGGAAATTCGAGCGGGAACCAGTCAGGGCCTGAGGATTCCGCGCCTCGCGAGCGGGGTGTATTTTCTCCGCATTCGAGGAGAGTCCTTTCAGCGGCTGCAAAAAGTAGTAGTTGCTCGATAATCTTTCGCTGGCTATCTTGTCAATAGATCGTGCGTTTAGATGAGTGTTCGAAGCGTAGTGCGCGGTCCTGTTTTCCATATCGGCCTTGTTTTCGCTCTTCTCGTTGGAATAGGGGGATGTGACACCCAAGATACCACGCCTGGGGACAACAATGCCGCTCCGTCCCGGAATCCACAGGATGCCTTGTATGTCTGCAATCAGGCTGGGGCCACGGTGTCGATCATTGACCCAGACTCGAATGCAGTCGTTCGGACGGTCGACCTCACAGATAAGGGATTCGGTGATGAGGCCAAGCCCCATCACATTGCTGTGGAACCCGATGGGTCGGCGTGGTACGTCTCGCTGATTGGGAGCGACACGGTGGTGAAGTTCAATGACCGGAACGAGAAGGTGGGAGCAGTTTCCTTCCCTTCACCGGGCATGCTGTCGCTCCACCCCAGTGCCGACCGATTGTATGCAGGCCACACCATGAGCCTCCCCGACGTGCCGAGTACGGTGGCCGTCATTCAGCGCTCGGACATGTCCCGTATTGAGGTGGTGAGCGTTCCGTTCGAGCGGCCGCACGGCATCAAGGTGAGCCCGATCGGCGAATACGCGTACAGTAGTAGCCTCTCGTCGAATGACGTCGTGGCGATTGACGCCGAAACCAATCAGGTGCAGTCGCCCGTCTCATTCCCGAAAGCCACCCGCCAGCGCTACGTGCAGTTCGACATTTCGGCCGACGGGCAAATGGCGTACGTGACGGGCCAGGTGGCTGGGCAGGTGCAGATTCTGGGGCTGGAGGATCCCGCATCGCCCACGCTCCTCGACAGTGTGGACGTTGGGGCTGAGCCCTGGCATCCCCAGCTTTCGGCCGATGGGTCTACGCTCTACTTCGGGAGCAAGGCCACCGATACGATCTATGCGATGGATACGGACGCACCCTACGACCTCACGCCGATTACCGGAGACGGCATTGCTCAGCCCCACGGCAGCGCCCTCTCCCCCGACGGTCGGTATTTGTATATTTCGAACAGCAACCAGAACGGGACCTACAGGCCGTCGTCGGGGGAGGACATCGGGACGGTGGTGGTTATCGACACCCAGAACGACAATACGCTTCGGAACGTGATTGAGGTGGGGGAGAACCCGGCGGGCATCAATACCCGATGGCAGCCTGCTTCGGGTATTTGAGGATGTGGGCGGGTGTGCCAGTCCGCGCTCCGGGCTTACTGAAAGTGCTCCCTTATGGAAGTGGCCTCGGACGTTTTCAACGTTGCTCTTGGACGATTGACTTTTCGGCCCCCCCACTAATGTCTTGCTTCCGATCCTTTGCGCTCCTGATTCTCGGGGGACTGTCCATTTTTTGCACGAGGGGAGCGGGTGCGCAGACCTTCGAGCAGGCGGTGGCTCCTTTTCCGGTCCGCGACACTGCGGGCGCCGCGTACGAAATGCCCTTCTTAGGCGGCTTCAACACGCCGCGTCCGCAGCTGGTGGACCTGGACGGCGACGGGGATCTTGACCTCTTTGTGCAGGAGCGCCGCGGTCGGATGGCCTACTTCGAGCACGTCGACGGCGAGTCCGGACCGAATTTCGAGTGGCGCACCGATTATTTCCAGGGGCTCGATGTCGGCGCCTGGGCACGCTTTGGCGACCTGGACGGGGACGGCGATCCGGATCTCCTGGCCGAAGAGCCCATCAGCAACGTTCGGTACTACCAAAACGTGGGCTCCCCCGACTCCCCCGACTTTGCGGATCCCGTAGG
Organism: uncultured Salinivenus sp.; assembly: GCA_964612165.1. Taxonomy (GTDB): domain Bacteria; phylum Bacteroidota; class Rhodothermia; order Rhodothermales; family Salinibacteraceae; genus Salinibacter. The sequence goes on along the minus strand of CAZTDC010000066.1, from coordinate 1,345 downwards.
TCCGCTTCGCCGGGCCGACGGGGAGCGCCTCTTTGCCGAACGGCAGAACGTCCCGGTTCTGACCGCGCTCGATTGTGAGGGGCCGCCGGACCTCGTACTCGGGGGGCTCGACGGGCGGTTGCAGTATCGTCGGTACGCCGACACGAGAGCCAATGGCGGGCCCGTTTTTGAAAAGGTTTCGGATGCGTACCAGGGGGTGTGCGTAGGGCCGCCGAGCGTGTGCGGATCTGCCATCGCCGCGATCAGTCGCTTCTCGACCCGGCTCCACGGAGCCAACGCCCTCACGGCGGGCGACCTGGGTGGTGACGGTGATCCGGACCTGCTCTGGGGCGATTTCTTCAGCGACAGCCTGTATTTGCTCGAGAATACCGGGTCCTGTGACGATCCCAACATTGAGCGCGCTCGGGACGTCTACCCGGTGAATGAGCCGATCCAGACGGGCGGCTACAACGCCCCGGCCCTCGGGGACATCGATGGGGATAACGATCAAGACCTCCTCGTGGGCGTGCTGGGGGGGAGTGGAAGTGGGGCCAGCGCCGTCGAGAACCTGCTTTTCCTCGAAAAGACGGGCGCGGTCGCCGATTCGACCTACAATCTTCGCACGCGCCGCTTCCTCCACACGGTGGACGTAGGGGGCGTGAGTGCACCCGCGCTCGTCGACCTGGACGACGACGGCGACCTGGATCTGGTGGTTGGCAACGACGCGGAACCGGGAGGGGCCTCCGCTCGACTGCACGTGTTTGAAAATGTGGGAGCTCCCTCGGAGCCGGTCTACGAACAGCGCTCGAAGCTCCTTCTGCCAGATGCCGAGGACGGATTCAATTTTGTTCCGGCGTTTGGAGATGTCGATTCGGACGGTGACCCAGATCTTTTTCTCGGGACGTTTTCGGGCACCGTGCGCTTCTACCGAAACGTAGGTCGAGCAACAGACCCGGAGTTCCAGCGCGAGACGGAAGGGGACGTGACGCTGCCTCAGGGAAACTTTGCCACGCCGGCCCTTACCGACATCGATGACGACGGCGATCTGGATTTGTTCGTTGGGTCCAGCAGCAACGAGGGAGTCATTGCCTTTTTCCGGAATGACGGATCCCCGCAGTCGCCCGATTTTCAGCTGGAGGCGAAGCAGTTTTCAGACATTCGGGCCGGGGTGCGGCAGACACACCCGTCGTTCGCCGATCTCGACCAAAATGGGATCCCGGACCTGTATCTGGGCACGGAGGCGGGCGTGTCGGTTTACCGAAACACGGGTACCTCGTCGCAGGCCGCGTTTGAGGCCCCACCCGACTCGTTGGGGTTGCCGCTTCGCTCGCTGGCAGCCCCGGCGTTCGCCGACCTCAACGGCGAT
>CAZTDC010000065.1:0-12432 GCA_964612165.1 uncultured Salinivenus sp. | reverse complement strand
GGCAGTGGGCCGAGTGGAACGGGCGCTACCGCGACGCCATCCGCCGCTTCTGGCGCGGTGACAGCGGTCTGACTGGCGAGGTGGCCACCCGCATCGCCGGGTCCAGCGACCTCTACGAGCGCTCCGGCCGCCGCCCCTTCGCCTCGATAAACTTTGTAACCGCCCACGACGGCTTCACGCTCCAGGACCTCGTGAGCTATGAGGAGAAGCACAACGAAGAGAATCAGGAGGGCAACCAGGACGGTCACGACCACAACTACTCAACGAACTGCGGCGTGGAGGGAGCCACCGACGATCCGCAGGTCATCGAGTGTCGAGAGCGGCGCAAGCGCAGCCTCATGGCGACGCTGCTCCTCTCGCAGGGGGTGCCCATGATTCTTGGTGGCGACGAGCTCTCCCACACCCGCCGGGGCAATAACAATCCGTACTGTCAGGACAACGAGATCACGTGGTACGACTGGGACCTCGACGATCGAGAGCAGAAGTTCCTGGAGTTCGTACAGAAGCTCACCAAGTTTCGAAAGGAGCATCCCAGCTTTCGGCGTCGCCACTTTCTTGCCCCGGCCGATGAGGATAACGGCACGGGCGACGTGTTGTGGTGGCACCCGGACGGCCGAGAAATGACCCAGGAAGACTGGCACGACGAAGACCTGCGTGCCTTTGGGTATCTCCTGCGCGGCATGGATCTAGAGCCGGATCCCCAAGGACGCCCCCGCCGCGACGATTCGTTTCTCGTTCTGATGAATCAGGGCGAGGACCGCGCATCCTTCGAGTTGCCCGAACAGCTGAACGAACTGGAGGACGTCGAATGCAAGGCCTGGCACTTCGTGTCGGAACTGGCGGAGGACAAGGCCGAGGCGGGGCCCGTGGATCCGGGCGGGACCCTCATTCTGCAATCCCATCGGCTTCTGGCCCTCAAAGCCGAGCGGTAGTGCGACCTTGGCTACGAAACAGTTTTAATTTATGACCGGCTTCACAATCATGATCAGATTCTCCGGTCGAGATGCTGAATCGAAATGATGGCGGTCAGAAATCAGGCTGTTCTGCATGGACGTGCAGTCGCTACGCCCAGGTAGATCCCACGGCGATCGCATCTTACTTTCGGTCGCCTCCTTCCGGCTCTGCCAGCGTGAGACGCTCTCTCCCACGCCCCCAAGCGCCCTTTCGCTCGTGCTGTTCCGGCACTCGCGCCGATCGGAGGGAACAGGGCCTCCATCCCCAGAAGAAACATCCCAAGATACGATTGCCCTGAGGTAGATCCAGAGCGCTTGAAATTAAAACAGCTTCTAAAACCGTAAGAGGGTGGCCGACCGAGCAGGGCGAACCCGCGAGCCGATCAGCCACCGGAGCCGGACGGTTCAGGGAGGCGATCGGTGCGAAGGGGGTCTTCCTGACCCGTCCCGTTCGATTGGATCTGAAACCGAACCGGGAGGCTCATGCGAACCGGAATGGGCTCGCCGTTTCGAGTGCCGGGTCGGAATTTCACCGAACGGAGGGCTTCGACAGCGGCGGAGTCGCAAAGCGGATGGAGGGATTTGGTCACGTCAATCCGCCGTATGTCCCCGTTTTCGTCGACCGTAAAGTTGAGCATGAGGAGACCTTCGATCTCTTTTTCCCGGGCGGCTGGGGGGTATCTGATGTTCAGATAGAGAGACCCTCTTCCGCCGACGATTTCGGGCTTCGTGTCTTCGGTCGACAGGGCCGTAATGGATCGGATCGGGCGTTCGTCCTCCTCTACCTTCTTCTGAGACGATCCCTTATTCTGCTCGTTGGCCTCACCCGTTGACTGGCCGGCGACCACGTCATCAGCGGAAGGAGCGTGACGCGTAGGGGGCGGCGCGCCTGCGCGACTGTCCCGTGTGTCGCCCGTTTCTTCCGAAGAGGTCGCGTCGGTCTCCTGGATTTGCGTCAGGGAAATTTGCTCCGACGGCCGGGTCGACCAGCCGACGCGCTCCGTTGAGGTCGAGAAGGGAACGTTGAGAAGCAGAAGCACGATCGCAAGACTGCACGACAGACCGATCAAGATCCGAGTCGAGTATCGGTCGAAGATCGGAGGGGAAGATTGGGGGTACAGCGGGTGATCGTAATTCATGGCCGCCACCACCTCGGAGTATGCTTTTCCGTTAGAACATTTCTTTATACAACATCGATGCGAGAATGTGCCGGGATTTTTCGGGCACATCCGACGAATGCATCTTGATCGACCGAGTCCCTTCGTTGGCGCTCAGTGTGCCGTGAGCATTGGGAGACGACGCTCGCTGATCTGCCTGTTGACCTCCCTGGAAGCGGCACGGATGGAACGGGGAGGTGGGTGTGTCCCATCTCGGGGTGGGAGCGGGGGACGGACCGAAAAGGTTATGGGCTTGAGCCTTGAGAGTCTCACGGTCGCCTGCTACTTTCTTCGACGTCGTGCGGTCGTTGAAGGAGGGGCGTTTTGCTCTCGCCGATGACGCTGGACGGCGATTATCCATCGGGCGTGGGTGTATGCGGGGCGGCGGGTCTATTCCAGCCCGATCACCGTGCTGGTTGTGGGCAGCGACCATCGCCTGTCACTCTTCCGAATCGATCAACCGACCCTCCCTTATGTTTGACGCGCTTGTTCTCGATCGCTCGGAGGGAGACCTCTCCGTGGATGTGCAGGCCCTCGACCTGGACGATCTTCCAGACGCTGGTCCCGACGAAGTTCAGGTCGAGGTGTTGTATTCGAGTCTGAATTACAAAGATGGTCTTGCCGTCACAGGTGCGGGCAAGATCATTCGGGGGGGATATCCCATCGTTCCCGGCATTGACCTCGTGGGTCGGGTGGTCGAAAGCAAAACGGAGGACTTCGAAGCGGGGGACCATGTCATCGGAACAGGGTGGCAGCTCGGAGAGATGGACTGGGGCGGATACACCCAGCGGGCAAAGGTGGACGGCGGCAAGCTGGTGTCTCTGCCGAAGACCCTCACGCCGAAGCAGGCGATGGTCGCGGGGACGGCCGGCTTCACGGCCATGCTTTCCGTCATGGCCCTCGAAGAGCACGGCGTGAATCCCGATGATGGCGAAATTGTGGTGACGGGGGCCTCCGGGGGCGCGGGAAGCATCGGTCTCACGCTCCTGAGTGCGCTCGACTACGAGGTGGTCGCCTCCACCGGCAGCGAAGATGCGCACGACTACCTACGGGAGCGGGGGGCGGATCGGATTATTCATCGGAGCGAGTTTGAGGACGGTCCCGAGCGGCCCATCGAGGCTGGAAAGTGGGCCGGGGCGATGGATGCCGTGGGGGGAGACACCCTCGCGACGCTTCTTGCGCAGCTTCAGCGGCACGGCTGCGTCGCATCCTTTGGCAACGCGGCGGGCCACGAACTGGAAACCTCCGTCTTTCCGTTCATCCTGCGCGGCGTGAACCTCCTCGGCATCGACTCGAACACCTGTCCGAATGATCGGCGACTCCGGGCCTGGCGCCGGCTCGGCTCCATTCTGTCGGACGACGACTTTGACGACATTGCCACCCGGACGATCGGGCTCGGGGACATTCCGGCGGCCAGCCGCGAGATTCTGGAGGGCTCCGTGCGAGGACGGATTGTGGTGGACGTGCAGGGGTCGTAGTGGCGGCACTGAGGGAAGAGGGCAGAGAGCATGAGAGCGAGGGTATTAGAGTGTCAAATGGGAGGGATCCCACTATGGAGCGATTTGGACGGGTGGTGCGTAGACCTATCAGTCGAAGATACCAGTCCGTTCGCAGCGAGTTAAAAAGTGTGGGGCGATTTTGCGCATGACGGTTTCATTCTGGCAGCAGGCACATCGTGAACCCGAGACGGCCTACGACGTCGTCATTGTCGGGGGCGGGATTATTGGCGCCTCGACCGCGTACTGGCTCGGGCGCCAGCGCCCGTCGCTGGAGGTGGCGCTCGTGGAGGCCCGGACGCCCGGGGCGGGGGCCAGTGGTCGGAATGCGGGATTCATTCTTCAGGGCACGGCGGCCGATTATCTGTCGGACGTGGAGCGATACGGGGAGCGAACCGCTCGCCGCCTGTGGCACTTCACGCGGGAAAATCGGGAGCTTTTGGCCTCGGAGCTGCGAAGTTCGGCGTTCGGCTGGGAATCGGAAGGAAGCCTCACAGTGGCCGGGGATCCGGAGGAGGACGAGCGGCTTCGGGCCAGCGTGTCGCACCTGCGGGCGGCCGGAGCGCCGGTCGTGTACCTCGAGCCGGAGAAAGTGAATCGCCGCCTCCACGCCACGGAGTTGTACGGTGGGCTGTACGTGACCTCCGGAGGTGTGGTCAATCCCCTTCAGTTGGTGCAGCACCTCGTGGCCAAAAGCGGGGCGGACGTCCGCACCTTCCAGCCGGTCCAGCAGATTCAGTGGGGGCGTGATGGGGTCACCCTCGACACGCCCGACCGTCAGCTCTGGGGGCGCCGCGCCGTGCTGGCCGTCGGGCCGTCGCTGCCTGAACTTGTCCCGTCGCTTGGGCGCTTCGTGCGGCCGGTGCGCGCCCAGATGCTTGCGACGGCGCCCGTCGATGCCTCTTCAATGCCCGTGCCCGTCTATTCCCACGAGGGCGAGTTTTACGTGCGGCAGCTGGACGGAGGGGCTGTGCTCGCCGGTGGGGGGCGTCATCACCACCGGTCGGCGGAGGAGACGGACGTGGACACGACCACGCCGGCGGTGCAGGCCACCATCGAACGCTACCTCCACACGCATTATCCGTGGACGCAGGCGCTCCCCATTCGTCAGCGGTGGAGTGGGATCATGGGCTTTTCGCCCGACGGACGGCCGGTGGTGGGGCCCGTTCCGGGGCACCCCGAGAGCGTCTTTGCCACGGGCTTTACCGGCCACGGCATGGGCTACGGCTTTCGGATGGGCCGGCTCCTGGCCGAGCGGGTCACCGGCACCGCGCAGCCCGACGGGTATGATCTCTTTGTGGCCTCGCGCTTCGAAGAGGCGCGGGACAGCGATCGGTCGGCGGTGCGGACCGGGACGTCTGCACCGTCCTGAGGAGACGTGACAGCCTCGTCACGAGCCGATGGAATCGACGGCGGAGGGGAAGAATTTGATTGACTGATCCTTCCTGTAGACCGTGTCTGTTGCGATGCGCGCCTTGGTCCTCATTCTCTTTCTGAGCCTGCTCGTCTCTCCGGTTATGGCCGACGCCTCGCCCGATTCTGTCGACTTTCGACTCGACGCGCACCGTTGGGAGCACCGTCTGCTGTTTGTCTTCGCGCCCTCGGACGCAGCGGACTCACTGGCGGCGCAGGCAGACCGGCTCGAGGGGCACGACGCTGGCTTCCGCGACCGCGACCTGCTCCTCCTCGCGATCACGGGCGGGGAAACGGGCACCTTGCGCGAGGCCCCCGGCACCGACGCGCGTCCGTTGACCGAGGCAGCAGTAGACCGCCTCTACGACCACTTCGGCGTGCCGGTCGACGCGTTCCGGGTGCTCCTCGTGGGGAAGGACGGGACCGAGAAGCGTCGCGACGCCGAGCCGGTCACCGTCCGCTCCGTCTTCGACACGATCGATGCGATGCCCATGCGGCAGCGGGAGATGCGGGACTCCTCGGGGGAGGAATAAGCCTGGAGAGTGTGAAGGCATGGAAGTGAACTCTGCGTTTCCCCACACACACCTCCACACTTCCATTTCTACAGCTCAACGCCGATCAGCCAGCGGAATTCGAGCTCGTTTTGGTTGGGATTGATGAGTGCAGGGTCGCTGGCCCAGATCGGAAACTTGGCGACAATGTCGAGGCCCTGCAGGAAATCCGACTGGGCCGTCCAGCGGTCGAGGTGGGGAATCTCCGAAATGTTGTAGCGCGCACCAACACCTGCGTCCGCAACCCATTCTCCAGAGTTATAGTCCGCAGCGACGGGAGTGTCGTTCCAGACTGTGCCCACACCTGAGAAGAGGGAAAGCCGGAGTTGAGACAGCGGATTTACGGAAGGAAAGGGCACTCCTCCCAGAGAGAGCCGTCCCTCGACTACACTCTGTCCGGAGAGCCCTGAGGACCGAAGGCCCTTTGTGGATAGGAGATACGCGACTGGACCGGCAGAGCCAAACCCGGCGAGATGTGCGTCAGCCACCGGTCGGTCGAAGGGGCTGCTTCCCTGCCGGTATGTATCATTACGCCATCCAGCCTCTACCGAGCCTCCACCGAGGCGAAATCGCTTGTGCGGGAGCAGTCCATCTGCTCCGATTCCCAACTGAAGGGCTGCTTCTCCCGTAAGACCCCCGATCGATGACGTTTTGCGGGCCTCCAGGGCGGCGCGGTTCGCGTTGTTAAGCGGGACAGGTCCCGATGTTTGCGTACCACCATATCCAATGAAGCTCCCGCCCGCCTCGGCGAAGGCCGAAATGCGATCTCGTCCGTTTGTAGCCGTATAGTCGATTCGTGCTGAGGCCACGTGCGATTCGCCCCACGGATTCACTAGAAAGGTCGTGGTCCCGATTAGATTGCCCTCTTGGTCTCGAAGTTGGATCGGGGAACGATAGAGGCCGAAGACGCGATCACTTGGATTCAGTTGCTGAAGAAGGGCAATCCGCAGTCGTTCATTTGTGTCAGCGAGGGGCGAGTTCAGGGGGATGTGTGTGGACACTCGATTTTCGAGCACACCCTGTCGCTTCGTAGCCGCAATCTGAAGCGTTGCGCGAGGCGTGAGTAGAGGAACGGGATGTTCGTAGTGGAGCTCGTAGTCAATGCCGTCAAACCAGCTTCCCGTTTGGTTGTCTTCTGGCATGCTGGGCCCGCTGCCGGACGTAAGGGCCGGGTCGTTTCCTCCACTTGCCAGTACCTCCGGCCACAGCGTAACGGTAGTGCGAAGCGTGTGGTCGCCCATGTAGTACTGCCCCCGGGCCTGCACCCCACCGCCGAAGCCAAAGTCTTCAGCGTAGAGGCCCAGTGGACGGAGGCCGAGTTCGTACTGCGACCAGTTTGATTCCGGCGCGCGGAGGAATCGCGTCTTGAGGGGGAAGTCCGTCGAGTTGTTGAGGCGGTTCAGGTCCGGCGTGCGCTCCTTCGGATCCAACGTCGCTGACTCGACGGGTGCCGGCACCTTCACGGTGAATGTCTTTTCGGGGTAAACCCAGGGCCACGGGTCGGTGACGATCCAGTCGTCGGGCACCGGCTTGTGGCCGTGCATGGAGGCGAGCGGGACGTTCACCCACTGCGTCGAGCCGTCCTCGAGCGTAAGCTTCACGTCGTGGGGCATTCGGATTTTGCCCTCGCGTTCGAGCGAGAAGGAGGCCTCGTAGCCGTCGCCGGTGGCCGTATTTTCGAGATCATCAATCTCGTCGTCGAGCTGGCGGGTCGAACGGGTGAACTGCCAGAAGTACCAGTCGAGCATGAGGCCGCTCTCTTCCTCGGCAAAGAGCTCCAGGTCGTAGGGGTCGGGGTGCTGGTATTCGCGCTTCCGAAGGTAGCGCCTGAGCCACTCATCTCGGTTCTCCTCCCCCATCACGTAGCCGAGCATGTCGACCAGCAGTTCGCCGCCGGGGTATGAGGTCACGCCGTACGCCGTGTTGGTCTCGAACCAGTCGGCCGGGGTGCTGAACGGTTCATAGAGGCCTTGCTTGTGCAACCACACGAGACTGGTGGGCGGGTGGCTCGCCGTGCCGTCCGTGAGGTGAGCCATGCCCTCCGACGTGGCGTAGCTGGTGAAGCCCTCGTCCATCCAGGCGTAGTCGGCCTCGTTGCTGCCGAGGGCCGCGTAGTACCACATGTGGGCGAACTCGTGGACGGTGGTGCCGAGCACGGAGCGGTAGCTGCTCTTCTCTTCGAAGGCCGGGCCGTCGTAGCTGCTGACGACCGTGAACATGGGGTACTCCATGCCCCCGTCGCCACCCTGCGCCACCGTCATCTGCGGATACGGATAGTCGCCGTATTCCTGATTGAAGAAGGCGGTGAGGTCCGGCATGTCCGACTTGAGGGAGGTCCACTGCTCGGACACCTCCGGCTTGAAGAGGATGTGGTGGGTCGTGCCGTCCTCTTCGACCTTGTCGTGAATGTAGTCCGGATCGGCGGACCAGGCGAAGTTGTGGACGTTGTCGGCCGTGAAGTGCCAGGTCAGGGAGTCCGCGTCGGGCAGGCCGTCGGACGGCCGCCAGCTGCCGTCCCCCTCGATGTCGTAGCCGTGACCAATCTCCTCCGGGTTTTGGAGGAGGCCGGTGGCCCCGATGGTGTACTCGGCGGGGAGCGTGATTTCGACGTCGAAGGAGCCGAAGGGGGCGTAGTACTCGCGGTTCACGTAGAAATTGGCGTGCCAGCCGCGCTCGTCGTACTCGGCCATCTTGGGGTACCACTGCGTCATGGAGTAGTCGATGCTGTCGCCCCGGCTGTCGCGGCCGCTACGTCGGGTTTGGAGAGGGACCTGGGCCTTCCAGTTCATCTTGAACGTGGTGGAGGCGCCCGGCGGGATTGGCTCGGCGAGGTCGACGCGCATCACCGTCTCGGTCACGTCGTACTCGACGGACTGGCCGTCCTGCGTGAGCGACCGGATCTTGTGCCAGCCCTGCTCGTCGGGATCCAGGTTGAAGATGCGCGGCACGGTGCGTCCGTCCGGATCGGGGAGGTGGCGGTGCCGCTCCGCAAACATCGACTCCGGGTGGAAGGCGTTGAAGTAGAGGTGGTAATACACCGTGTCGAGCGTGTCCGGCGAGTTGTTCGTGTACGTGAGCGTCTGCCGGCCGGTGTACTGGTGATCGTCGGCGTGCAGGGTAATGTCCATCTCGTAGTCCACCCGCTGTTGCCAGTTTTCGGGCGACTGGCCCAGCGACGGGGACGCAAGGAGCACGGCGCCGACGAGGAGGACGAGAGAGCGGTAGAGCATAGCCGAAAACCGAGTGGGAGGGTGTGACAGACAAAATTCACAATTTCAAACCGCCCCATTCCTTCTTGACAGGGCTCGGAATGTTTCTCGACGAAACGCGCTGCACAGATGGGGGCGTTGGTCCGCTCACCGAATCAACGAAGGGGGGCGCTCGTTCCGCATTCCCAGTGGGCGTGCACAACAGTACGGGGCACCACCTGAACGGACAGGTAGGGCCAGGAAAAAGCAGTTGTGCAGGACCGCTCGCTACAGAGTTCCGTTCGTATTGACCCGGATGATTCCTTAGGTGCCGTCATGACCAAAGCCGACATCGTGGACCGTATTGCGAAGGGCACGGGCCTCACGAAAATTGAGACGAAGGCCGTCGTGGAGGGCTTAATGACGACGGTGCAGGAGGCGATGGAAGAAGGGGAGCGCATTGAGTTGCGCGGGTTTGGCGTGTTTGAGGTGGAGCACCGTGCGCCCCGGACGGGGCGAAACCCCCAGACCAACGAGCCGGTGCCCATCGACGAGCGGTACGAGCCGGTCTTCCGGCCTTCCGAGAAGTTCAAGGAGGCGGTCGATAAGAAGCACAAGGAAGGGGCCTCGTCCGAGAGCAGCGGCGACTAATCGGACGGGAGCCCTGGTTGCCTGCACGATTTCCGTAAACAAGTCGGTCTTATGTCTGAAGATTCTCGTTCTTGTCCCTCGTGCGGGGCGCACGTGTCCCCCGACGCCTCCGTCTGCGACCTATGTGGCACGCCGATCGAGGAGGCCGACGCACCGGATCCTCCAGCGACGGACGCTGAGAAAGAAGCGGCGGATGGTTCGGAAGAGGACGCGTCCCCAGAGACGGCTCCGGCGTCCGGCTCGGGGGCGGAGGAAGCGCCGGTCGAGCAGGTATATTGCCACGACTGTGGGTGGGAGAATCCGCCGGGGGCGAACTACTGCAGTCGGTGCGGCACAGAGCTCCAGGACGTGTCCGACGACGAGCCCGCCGGGGCCCGACCGGTAGAGGCCGACCTTCCGACCGGGGCGGAGGCGTCGGCCGAGGACTCGGCAGCGGAGGAAGAGATCAGCGACGAGCAGGCGGAGATGGGACGGCAGATCCTGCTCGTGGTGGGCACGGCGGTCGTGCTTGTGCTCGGCCTCTTCTTCGCAACGCAGTGGAGCCAGCAGTACGAGTGGGGGAGCGCGGACGAGAGCACCCCGCCCGCGGCGGCCGAGCGGCAGTCGGGGGAGAGCAGCCCCAACGCGTCGCCCCCGTCCGGAGCGGGAGCGACGGGTTCCTCCGGGCCGTCGTCCACGCCCGAACCGGCCGCGTCGCCGTCGACTCCGGAGGGTCTCCAGACGCTTGTGGACCAGTTCGGCGGGTCCGTGGCGGGAGCGATGGCAAGCCAGGTGGACTCGCTCCGGACGCTCGTCGACGGGGCGAGCGGGGACGAGCAGCGTCAGCTCCGTTCAAAGCTCGCTCAGCTGTACGTAGGGGCGGGGGCGCCGGGGCAGGCAGCCCTCGTCCAATCGAAGGTTGCGGAGCAATCCGGCCGCGTGGAGGATCGTCGCCGGGTGGCGAATCTGCTCTACAAATGGATGCGAAAGGTCGAGCAGGAGCAGGGACGGGCTCAGGTCGCAGACGTCGCCCGGCACGTGGCCGAGGCGTACGCGGCGGTCGTGGAGCAGCGGCCTGAGGACCTCGACGCTCGCACGCGGATGGGCGAGGCCTATCTTCTGACCAACAATCCGATGAAAGGCATTCGGGCGATCAATCAGGTCCTGGAGGACGACTCCACGTTTGTGCCCGCTCGGTTCCAGAAGGGCCTCGCGCTGCTTCAGATCAATCGACTGGATCAGGCGGTTGCGCAGTTCGAAAAGGTGATGACGCACGCCAGCCAGGACGACCCCTTCTACCAGCAGGCCAAGAAGGCAATTGAGGTGATTCGGAAGCAGGCCGAATCGTCGGGGAGCGGCCAGTCCGACGGCTCACGCTCCTCCATGGACTCGTAGGTTGTTTCCGCGATGGAGACCTGAACGCGTCTTTGAATTGCCAGGTTTGGGTTATAGATTTTTAAGGCGATTTGAGAACTGCTGTCCGCCCCTCCTCTCACCGAGTGCCCTTTTGTCGTTATGCAAACCTTAATCGACCGTCTGGACGAGGACCGCATCCGGGAGGCCGTGCAGCAGGCGGAGGAGCGGACGGCGGGGGAGATTGTGCCGGTGGTGGTGCCGCAGAGTGCCGAGTACGAGGTGGTGACGTGGCGCGGTGCGGCGTTTGCGTCGCTTCTGGCTCTGACGGCCGTTCTCCTTACCCTTCAGTTCTACGACGGCTGGGGCCTTGGCTGGCTCTACACGCCGTGGGGCGTGGTGCTGACGACCCTAGGGGCCGGCCTCGTGGGGGCGTTGCTTGCGACGTACGTGCCCCCGCTTCAGCGCCTCCTGGCCGGAGGGGACCTGCTCGACGAGACGGTCCACCGCCGTGCCCTGCAGTCGTTCGTGGAGGAGGAGGTCTTCGCGACGCGCGACCGGACGGGCATCCTTCTCTTCGTGTCCCTCCAGGAGCACCGGATCGAGGTGCTCGGCGACACCGGCATCAACGAACGCGTGGAGCCCGACGACTGGGCCGAAATTGTGGAACGCATCCGGCGGGGCATCCGAAACGACAACTTGACGGAGGGGCTCGTAGAGGCCATTGGGATGTGCGGGCGTCTCCTTGAACGGAAGGGGGTACGCATCCGCCCGGACGACGAGAACGAGCTTTCCAACACGGTGCGCACGCCGGGGTCGCCGGAGGAGGGCGAGGAGGCTCCGTCGTCCAACCGTACCGATATGGGGACGGAAGACGATGGAGAATAGTCGATAGCGGACGGAGTACCCAGTGCCCTGCGCGGCTCCGATCGGATCGACGGGCGATCACTCTCTGCTCGTTCCTGACCTGAGGTCGGCGTTCTACTAGAGGCACCGGAGATTCCGAGTTTGGTGATGAGCGTAGGCAGCTCCGGCTGGAGCCACTGGAAAGCGCGTTCGATCCGCCTCAGTGGCGGAGCTCGAATTTGAAGGCAGATTAGGGCGGCGTTCTGTGTGAACGAAAAAAAGCGGCACCATGGGAGGAGTCCCACGATGCCGCTCGATTCAGAGGCGCCGTTCCGGTCCGGTCAAGTATAGGGGGAAAGGCGACAGCGCATTGGCATGCACAGGCGCTCAACTCCCCACACGCAATCAGCCCATGTTTTCTACGACGGCTTGCCCAAACTCGCTGCACTTGAGCAGCTCGGCGCCGTCCATGTTGCGCTCGAAGTCATACGTCACCCGCTTCTGGGCGATCGTTTTCTCCAGGCCCTCCAGGATGGCGTCGGCCGCCTCCTGCCAGCCCATGTACTCAAACATGATGCGGCCCGACAGAAGCAGGGCGGACGGATTCACCTTGTCCTGCCCGGCGTATTTGTTGGCGGAGCCGTGGACCGGTTCGGCCAGGCACGCTGCATCGCCGAAGTTGGCGCCGGGGGCCACGCCGAGCCCGCCGATCTGCGCGCCGCAGGCGTCGGACAGGTAGTCCCCGTTGAGGTTCGGCATCGCCAGCACGTCGTACTGGTCGGTCCGCGTCTGAATCTGCTGGAGCATGTTGTCGGCAAGCCGGTCGTTGACGACCACCGCGTCGG
>CAZTDC010000064.1:0-12500 GCA_964612165.1 uncultured Salinivenus sp. | reverse complement strand
CGTCGCGGGGCATTCTCCTCTCGCTCAACGGCATGATCCTGCGCCTCGGCCAGGCCATCGGGCCGCTCTTATTGGGTGGGGCCCTCGTGATCGGGGGCATCGGGGCCATTTTCTACGCCGCCGCCGGCGTGGCGCTGCTCGTGGGGGTCGGGGCTGTGCTCGTATTGGGTGCCCCAAGCGAAGCGTGACCCCAATTAAGGAGGAGGAAAGTAGGGTGCGCCAACCCTTCGCTGCCGGATCTCCAGAGGCGCAGGACAGACGGGAGCAAGTATGAGGGCGGAGCGCGCCGTTTCCCGCTAGCCCCGAGGTGCGAGCGCAGTATAATGGTCCCGCGCCAGAAACGGAGTGCTCCGGCGGGCTCGGCCCAGCCCGGGCCGCCCAGGCGCCTCCCGTGCTCGCCCGAGCACACTCACAATCCGTTTTCATCTACCCCTTTTCGAAATAATACCATGGGACAACAACAACTTCTCCTCCTCGTCCTCGCCACCGTCATCGTCGGCATCGCCACGGTCGTCGGCATCCAGGCCTTCAGCCAGAACAACATCAAGTCCAACGCGGACGCTATGATGAATGATGCTGTTCGCATCGCTTCTGATGTCCAAGCTTGGTCACAGAAGGGGCAGCCCTTCGGTGGACCCTCAGACTTCGGTGGGGACGGCTTCGATGAAGTCTCGCTCGCTGCGCTCGGTTACGATGACCCGTACGTGAATCTCAACGGCTCTTTTGAGATTACCGGCACACCGGCCGACAACAACGTGCTCATTACCGGCACCAACGCGGAGTTCGGCAACCAGGTTGACGTACGAGTCTGCGGAATTCAGGACTCAGACGTACTTGGTGCCATAACGCTTCTGGGTGACGCGGATGGCACAGGCACAGCTGCCGCCGCTCCGACCTGCTAATAAACAGTAGAGCGAATCCTCAAGATGGCCCTCCGTCGATAGTTGCGATCGGGGGCCGCTTGGGTTTTTCGGGAGGGTGATTCCCATCAGGCGGTGACCCCCCTAGCGAGGACCGCCGTCTGACCGAAATCAGTCCCCTGTACGCCCTCTTCACCCCCTCATCCCCTTCCTACATGGCCGTTCGCGAATATCGATTCAGTGGGGTCAACGTCGTCGGCGATCCCGTCCGCGGCACCGTCTTCGCCCCCAGCAAGCGGGCCGCGCAGCGCCGCATCGACGACCTCTCGTCCAAGCATAAGTTCAAGACCGACACCGTCGAGCAGCGCCGCACGTACCTCTACAAGGTGCGCACCGGCGCCGGCACAGTCGTCAAAGGCGAGCAGAAGGCCTACACCCCCGACGAAGTGCGTTCCGCCCTGGAGCGCATGGGCCTCGAGGTCCTAAAGGTCGAGAAGAAGCTTCTTGACTTTCAAATGAAGCCGTCCAGCACGGACATTGTCCTCTTCGTGCGCCTCGCGGCCAACATGCTTAAGCGCCAACTGCCGTTCGACGAAGTGCTTACGCTGCTCATTGCCGACACGTCGAGCACGCCGCTGCGCCAGATGATGCGCGACCTGCAGGCCGACCTCAAGAGCGGCATGAACGCCCAGAACGCGTTCATGAAGCACCAGCACGTCCTCGGCAAGTTTACCGCCTACATGCTGGGCCTGGCCGCCACGAGCGGCAACATGGCCGAGATGTTTGAGGCCACCGCCAAGTACCTGGAGCGCAAGGACGAGTTCAAAAAGAACGTCCGCAGTGCCCTCATCACGCCGACACTCACGCTCCTCGCGACAATCGCGGCGTTCGTGTGGTACGTCTGGTACATCATTCCGTCGTACGCGGGCCTCTTCGTCAACTACAACATCGACCTCCCGCCCCTCACGTCCGCCTCGCTGGCCTTTGCCGCCTGGATGGACCAGTACTGGATGTGGGTGGTCGGCGTGTTCGTGGTTCTGATCGGGGCGTTCGTCTTCTGGTCCCAGACCACGAAGGGCAAGTTCCTCATCCACAAATACATGATCCAGCTCCCCTTCATCGGGTCGCTCCTGCACAAGCTCAACCTGGAGGTCTTCTGCCGCGTGTTCGGCGTGCTCTACACGGGCTCCGGCGAGAACGAGGAGGTCATGAAGATCGCCGCCGAGGCCACGGGCAACACCTACATTGAACACCGGGTGAAGACCATCACCGTGCCGCAGATGATGGCGCGGGGCACCGACCTCATCGAGGCCATGGAGGCCGCCGAAGTCTTCACGCCGATGGTGCTGGCCCGCTTCCGCACCGGCGCCGAGACGGGCTCGGTCCGCGAGAGCGCCAACGAGATGGGCGACTTCTACGAGAAGGAGACCACCCTCAAGCTGGAGGCGACCGTCGAGGGCATTAAGACCGGCACGGCCGTTCTCATCTCCGTCATGGTCGCGATTCTCACCATTATCTCTGCCGAGTCGGCGCTGATTCAGCCCTCGACCTCGGACATCATGTTCCAACAGTAGGCATCTATGAGCGACCCGAACAACAC
Source organism: uncultured Salinivenus sp. (assembly GCA_964612165.1). Classification (GTDB taxonomy): domain Bacteria; phylum Bacteroidota; class Rhodothermia; order Rhodothermales; family Salinibacteraceae; genus Salinibacter. The sequence goes on along the minus strand of CAZTDC010000064.1, from coordinate 10,040 downwards.
GGTCTACCGCGACGACGAAAGCCTCGTCTTCCTTGAGACGGGCGATCCGGCGGGCAACGGGCTTCCAACAAACCAGGACGTGTCTCTTTTCTCCCGCGACACCGGACCGACTGCAGATTCCTCTGACGGGTCGAACTCAGAGGCAATTACGAAAGATCGGGTCGTCACGGCCCTGCTTCGCACAGAGGACGTCTCTTTGCAGCAGGTGCACGAAGCCCTGGCCGAGTGGACGCGGCAGGGCGAAACGGATACGCTGTGGCGCATGCTCGCCCGGCACCCCAAGGTTAGTCGCGATCGGGTGTTTGCCGAGGCGGCCCGCATCTACGCGTTCCGCAGCGAAGAGATCGACCCGGACGCCATCGACACCGCGTTCGTCCGGCAGGTCGTCGAGCAGTTTGATCGGCCGGCGCAGGACAAGTTGCTTGCGCTGCGGTTGCTTCCCCTCCGGGAAGAACAAGACCCGTATCGAGGCGTGACGAAGCTCGTCTTTGCGACGTACGACCCCACGCGACCCGAGGTGTATCAGATCGCCCACGAGTTGGGGCTCAGCCACTTTGAACTGCGGTACGCGCCGGAGTCGGTCATTGCGCCGCTGTTGGATGAGCTCTACCCCCGCCGCAACGAGTACCTGGAGCGCATTGAGGGCGACGAGCAGTCCAGTTCGTTCGACCTCGGAACCTCCTACGAGGAGAACGAGCGCGGGCTGGTAGACGAGGAGCAGCTGGAGGCGGAAATCAACCGCTCGGGGCTCATCAATCTCTTTGAAGCCGCCCTGGTCGAGTCGGTGCGGATGGGCGCGAGCGACCTTCACGTCTTTCCGAATGCCGAGCGCGAAACCGAATTTCACATGCGGGTCGACGGGGTGCTTCGGCACTGGCACACGCAGGACAAGGTGCACCCCGAGGCTATGCTCGCCGTGGTCAAGGATCGCTGCATGAACGTCGACCGCTTCGACCGCGAGATCGCGCAGGACGGCTACATCCAGCGCACCGTGGACGACAAGCTGATTCGCTACCGCGTGTCGGTGCTCCCCATTGCGGGGGCCAACCGCGAGGTGAAGGCCGAAAGCATCGTCATCCGCGTGCTCGACGACCGCCGGGTCTTCACGGACCTGCGCCAGATCAACCTGCAACCGGAGGCCCTGCGCCGCTTCGAAAAAGCCATTTCCCAGCCGCACGGCATGGTCATCATGACCGGCCCGACCGGCTCGGGCAAGAGCACGACGCTCGCCGCCGCCCTGCACTCGGTCATCAGCCCGGAGCGCAACGTGCTTACGGTCGAGGACCCGGTCGAATACATCATTCCCGGCGCCCGTCAGATCAAGCTGGGCACGCGGCTGCACCTGGAGAACGCCCTGCGCTCGATCCTGCGCCACGACCCCGACGTCGTGATGGTGGGCGAGATGCGCGACCAGGACACCGCCGAGCTGGCCATCAAGCTCGCCAACACCGGCCACCTGACCTTTTCGACGCTCCACACGAACGACGCCCCGAGCGCCGTCAGCCGCCTGTACAAGATGGGGGTAGAGCCCTTCCTCATTGCCTATGCCATCAACCTGGTCGTCGCCCAGCGCCTCGTGCGCACCCTGTGCCCGACGTGCCGCCGCGTCGACGCGCGCCCCGACACGGTGCTCCTGGACGAACTCGGCTTCACGGCGGCCGAGATTGCCGATACGACCTTCTACGAGGCGGGCCCCAATTCCCGGTGCCGCACCTGCGGCGGCAGCGGCTACAAGGGACGCCAGGCCATCGCCGAGGCGCTCTACTTCTCCCGGGCCGTTCGCCACCTCATCGTGGAGGCCGAGGACGGGGTCGACGAGGACGCCATCCGGGACACGGCCATTGCCGAAGGCATGCTCACCCTCCTGGCCTCGGCCCGCGAGGTCGTGAAGCGGGGCGACACCACCATCGACGAACTCATCCGGGTCGTCTCCACCGATTAGCCTGTTCCCTCTATGGCCCAAACCCTCTACGGACTCATTGCGCTCGCCCTCGTGTCGATGCTGGCCCTCAACATGCAGCGCGGCACCACCAATACCCAGCAGCGGCAGATCTTCAACGAAGTGGCCACGCAGGTCACCGGCGTCGGCAGTGAGGTCTTCGATCACATCGCCCGCGACGGCGTCTACTTCGATAAGTACGTCTACGACACCCGCTCGGTCTTCCCGACCTGCGGCCGGACCACGTCCCCGTCGGTGTTTACAGCGGAAGCCTCGTTCGTCCCCGCGACGAGTTACGAAGCGAGCACGTACATAGAAGGCTTCCACGGCATGACCGACGTGCCCGTGGCTCGGGACGACATCCAGTACCTCGTCGACATTGAGGTGCAGTACGTGGACCCCGTCACGCTGGCCCCGAGCGCGACGCAGACCTTCGCGAAGGAGGTGACCCTTACCATTTCGAGTCCCTTGCTTTTCCTTCGCACCCCGGACAACCCAGTAGAGATAACGATGAGCCGCGTCCTGGAGTACGACATGGTGACCAAGGACGCCTACATTCCCTATTCGAGCAGCGGCGCCTGTGCGCCGCTCTAACTGTCATCCCCGCCGCTTATGCAAGCACTTCTCGACAATCTCGCCGCCGTCGTCATTGGGGCCACCGTGCTCCTGATCGTTGCGTTCACGCAGTTCCGGGGCCAGGAGGCCGCCGTGGACGGCGTGCAGTACTACGCGGCCAAGTCGCACATGGTCGACTTCGCCCGTCAGCTTCAGGTCGACCTTCACAGCCTCGGCGCCGGCGTATCGAACCCCGGCATCGAAGCAGGGGACGCCGTCGTCGCCTATACCCCCGGCGACACGACCGACGTCCTTGCCTTTCGCACCTACGGCGACTCGACGGCCTTCGCCACAAAGACCGCGACGGACATCGTGTGCTACCAGCGCACCGCGACCGGAGAAACCGCCCACGTGTGGAACCCGGCCACGGCGACGTACGACGAGAAGCCGACGTTTCAAATCACCCGTCGGCTCAATCCCACGTCGGCCACGACCTGCACAGGAGGGACGGTCACGGGGGCGAGCATGTCCTCGCTGACCGACTTTCGGATCACCCTTCGAAAAGACGGCGGCGCCCCGGCCGCGTATCCGGGGGAAAAGGGACTGATTCGGCAAGTGGACGTGCGCGTCCGGGCCGTCTCGCCGCTGGGCGGCGGCCAGACCGAGCACCTCGGCGGCATGAAGCAGCACGTCGATGAAACCCGCTGGGACAGCGTCATCCGGCCGCGGAATTTGACGCGGCGTACCCTGTAACCTTTCCAACTGAACGTCAATGGGACAAAGCTCACTCATTCTCGTCGTGATGGCGACCCTTACGGTCGGCATTCTTCTCTTCAACTCGCAGACGGTCACCAACCGAAGCGACGCCGCCCTCACCGTCAAGCAGGAGGAGGCCTTTGCTCGCGAGACGGCCCTCGTCGGGCTTGACCGCGTCATTCGAGACCTCGTGGATCGACCGGACGAGTGGGCCCAGACCACGACCTTCGCCATTCCGTCCACCTCCTACGACGGCTACGGGAGCAGTGCCACCTATCAGGTCGACCTGCACAACTACCGGCCGGGCTCGGTGGGGGCACCGGGGCTTCCGACGATCGACGACACGCTCGACGTGCGGGTCCGGGGGGCTTTTCGGGACCGCAACTACACGGTCAAGGCCACCTACACGAAGGGCTACACGAACATCGGCGTGCCGCCCGCGCTCCGGAAGGCGATCGTGTCCGACAAGAATCTCCGCTTCAACGGATCACCGGAAATTCGGGCCTCCAATTCGACGCTAAATGCCGACGTTCACTCGAACGTGGCCCTCGACGCGCAGGGCTCCCCCGTGAACTTCGTCATTGAAGGCTACGGCACGTACAGCGACAGCTACGACGGCAACAATGACGCCTTCTTCCAGCCCAACCAGACCGATCCCTCCGCGTCCGGAACGACGTATGAGCACGAGGCCCTCTACGTCCCAACCGTGGACGTAGCGGCGGCTGCGGCCACGGCCCACGCAATCTCGAATCCGCCCACGGGCAGTACGACGTTTACCCTTCCGGCCTCGACAGACCTCTGGGACGACCTGACCGACGGGCTCGATCCAAGCCTGGCCCCCAGCTCAGTCACCGGAAAAGGCACGCCCACCGATCCCTTTATCTGGTACGTGAGCGGAAACATGGTCATCGACGGCAATCTGCGGTTCCCCCGTGCGGCCGGGATGTCGGCCCCGCAGGGCCACATCAAGCTCTACGTGAATGGCGATCTGACCTTCCAGGGCAGTGGAACTACGACGCCAACGTACAAGGACGCGCCTGCGAATAATGCCGACGCCAACACCGTCCGCAACTGGATTGACGCCAATCTGCCGGAAGGATCGTCCATGGCCATCTACGTTGCGAACAACGTCAACTTCAATGGCAACGTCTCCGTCGCGGCGCTCATCCACGCCAACGGGACCGTGACCTTCAACGGCGGCGGCAATAAGGTCAACATCATTGGCAGCGTCGTCTCGAAGGAGGACATGACCTTCAACGGCAACAACAAGCTGTGGTACACCGAGGCCTCCGAGACGGTGAAAGACCCCGGCTACGACTACGAGGTGCCCACCGGCGTCTTCCTGCTCGACTACCTCGAGTGGCCCGAGAAGCCGAGCACCCCGTAGGAGGGCCGCCTTGGGCTGCGCCAAACCTCCCTATGCCGACCCGGAAAACGACGCAGGCCGCCCGGGTCGATGGATAGCCGATTTCCCCCCCAGATGATGGATATTCTTCCACTCCCTACTTGTCGCCTTCGAACTGGTCTTCTAAATGAGCCCCTCCACCTCCTCTGCACCAAGCACGACCGACGCGTCCGTCCAGCGAATGGACCTGCCCGAATCCATCCGCGCTCTCGTCCAGCGAGCACCCGCGGACCTCGACGGCCCCCGCCGCATCCACTGGTACGCGGAGCAGCTGGCCGACATTCCGGCCGCCGATCGCGAGGCGGTACGAGACCGCTTCGCCGAGTTGGCGCGCAAGATGATTGGCCTCAACGCCTCGGACCTCGACTTGGGTGGACCGGCGGCCCTCGAGGGCATCTGGTACCGCGTCGACGGCCGCAAGGAACGGTATCCCGAGATGGGCAGCCTCACGATGGACGAGGCCGACGTGCTCCTGGCGGCCATCCTCGCGCCGCACCAGCAGACGCACGTGCTCGACCACCTTGCCGTGGACTTCGGATACGCGCTGCCCGCCGACGAGGAAGGCGGCGCCGACCGACGCTACCGCACCACGGTCTATTTCGACAACAAGCACCTCGCGCTCTCGATGCGCATGCTGGCCTGGAAGCCGCGGGCGCTGCGGTCGCTGGGCTTTCACCCCCTCATTGAACGGGGCTTCCTCTTCCGCTACGTGCGCGACGGCCTCACCCTCTTTACAGGCGTGACGGGCTCGGGCAAGAGCACCACGCTCGACGCCATCGTCGACGCCAACAACGAAGACGTGGAGGGCCACGTCCTGATCGTCGCCCAGCCGCTCGAATACATCCATACCTCCAAGAAGTGCATCGTGCGCCACCGCGAGGTAGGCAGCGACGTGAACAGCTTCGTCGACGGCATGGTGCAGGGCCTCCGTCAGGACCCCGACATCGTGATCGTCGGGGAGATGCGCGACCCGGAGACCATCTCGACGGCCATGGAAATGGCCGACACCGGGCACAAAGTGTTCTCGACCCTCCACACCGGAAGCGCCATCGAGACCATCGACCGCGTCGTGGCCGAGTATCCGTCCGAAGAGCAGGACCGCGTCCGGCACCGCCTGGCCGACGTTCTCCGGTGTGTGGTTTCCCAGAAGCTGCTGCCCGCCACGGGCGGCGGCCGCGTGCTGGCCAAAGAAGTGCTCTGGATGACCCCCTCGTCCCGGGCCGCCATCAAGAACGGCAACGTCGGCGAAATCTACCAGATGATCTGGCAGGGGACCGATCAGGGCATGACGACCCTCGAACAGGATCTCAACCGGCTCGTGCGCGGCGGTGAGATCAGTCTGGACGTAGCGATGAGCTACGCCAACAACAAGCGCCGGCTGATGCAGCTGATCAAGTAGTCCCCCTTGCCCCCGTCACCTTTCGACCCGTATACGCCTCCATGTCCACTTCTTCTCAATCGACTCCCCGCACCGTTCTCGGCGTCTATCTGACGGTCCAGACGATCGAGGCGGTTCTGCTCCGCGCCTCCGACGACGGCGAGCAGGTTCTGCACCGCATGGTGCGTCCCCGGCTGCGGCTGGGCGATGCAACCCGCCCCGACGACTTTTCCAGTGTCCTGCCCGGTATGAAGTCGAGTGACGACATTGACTTCACCCTTGAAGTGGGAGATGGAGACGACGATCTTGATCTGGACGATCCCGTCTTGCAATCCCTCCAGAAAGGAAAGGCCCCCACCGAGGGCGCCCAGCTTTTTGCGGTTCAGCTTCGCGAGATTCTCGCGGAATGCCGAACCCGGGGCCACGACACACCGGACCTGGCCTTCTGCGTAGACACACCGGACGTGGACATCGTTGAACTGTCGCTCCGTCCGGACACCGATGCACAACCCAGCACCGGGCTCGCCGGACTCTGGAGTCGGGCCGGGGCCCTCACCTCAGGCATCAGCGCCGAGAAGCAGGCCCTCTTACACACCCTTCGTGCCCAGTATGACGGGGCCTTCGACCCGAAGCGGGTCGAATTTCTGCCCTTGACGGACGGCGAAGACGGCCTGCGGACCCTCGCCCTCATTCCGACGACGGAAGAAGCCGTTACCCCAACCCTTCGTACACTGGCACGGAGCGACGACGCCATTGAGTTGGCCGGCCAGCTTCTCGACACGGACGTGTCCCTCCTGGTGCATGCCACGGCGTCTCACCTCGTGCCCGAGCCCGATCAGAACACGGCGGTCGTGCGGGTCGGTCCCGACGATACACTGCTGCTCTTCTTGAAGGGAACGGCCCTCCAGCACGTCGAGCGTCTCCGCTCGCTAACCTCGTTCGATCCCGCCGAGACGATTTGCAGCCGGGTCCTGCTGCACCAGGACGAACTGAAGATTGGCAATGTGGACCACGTCGTACTGGCCGGCGGGCCGCGGGACGAACGGCTCACTGAGCGCTTCGAGACGGTTTACGAGGACGCCACCATTCACCTTCTGCACGAAGACCTTCAAAAGGACACGTTGAAAGTAGCCGCCGGCGTGAGCCTGACCCCGAACGCCGGAATGGCACTAGCCGTTGCTCAACGTCTCGCTCACGCTCCCGACGTCAACCTGTTTGGGCCGGTTTCCCGCACGCGCAGGCGTCGTCCGTCGATGTTCGCGTGGCACACCGTAGCGGCGCTGCTCCTGCTCTGTGCCGCTTCCCTCTTCTTTGGGTGGCGGTACATGGAGCAGCAGCAGGCCATTGCCAACGTTGAATACCGACTGTCGATGAGTCCCGTGGCGATGCCCGAAATGACGCCCGACGCGCTCAAGCAGCGGGTCGACAGCCTGAATGCGGTGCACGCGAAGTACAACCGGGCCCTCTACGTGCTCGACTCTCTGCTCGTGGGCAGTGACGAGTGGAGCCGGGCCATCGAGCGCACGGCCCTGCAGACCAAAGAAATTGATGGCATCTGGTTTGACAACTGGAGCATCGACCCCGCCACGATCACAATTCAGGGACACGCGCTCGACCGCAACAAGCTGGCCGAGTTGGCGCGCAACTTCGATGGCACCATTCGGGAACTCAAGTTCACCGACATTCAGGGTCAGCGAGCCTACCCCTTCACGATCACGGTGAAGCGCTCGATTCAGATGCCAGAAGTGACGCTCCGACTTCGCGAGGACGCACTGAGCCCTCAGAAGGTCGTCTCGCGGGACGCGTCCCCTCAAACAGTATCGCAGGAATCGGCGGCTTCGCAACCCTAGCGCCCCCCCGTCCTCCTTCCCCTTCGTCTCCCCAACGCCTCTATTCGATGAATCATTTGCGCAACACCTATCTCCTGCTGGGCCTCCTCCTTCTCGTTGCCGGGGTCGGCTACTACGTCACGGAGATCTACCAGCCCGCTACGCAACAGCGCCTCGAAGACATGAACCGAGTTGCGCGCAGCCAACAGGGCGAGGTCTCCCAGCTGCTGTCCGAGGCCGAAGTCTCAGCCGACCGGGCCGAAGAAACGGTTCGGAAGTGGAATGCCCGCTACCGATACGTGCCCGCCACGCTCAAGACTCCCGACATTGTCGAGTATCTTGAGCCGCACACCTCCGACGGATTCGAGGCCTTCAATGTCCGTCTCGACGGCGTCTCGCGCTCGCCCGACGTGAGCCAGTATACCTTCAGCGTAGACGGGACAGCCTACTACAAGGATCTGTACGAGTTCATCTGGGCAATGGAGAACAACCCCGAGTTCTATCGCATCCGCGACCTGAACATGAGCCGCACCGAAGTCCAGGATTCGCGGTCCCGGACGCGGCGGGAGATGGTTCGATTCACAATGAAGCTGGACACCTACTTCATGGGCATTGACGGCCTCAGTGTGGACCGAGAGGCCCTTGCAAGTGTGCCCGACGAGTACCTGCCCGCTCGGGCACTCCCCAGCAACTCTTTCAATTCGAAGGTCCGGGTGACCCGGTCGTCGGGCGCCGTTCAGGACGACAAGCTCGACGTGGAGCGCGCCGCACTTGTATCGATCGCCGGGAACCGGGCTATCTTCGCGGACGGAAGCACGCAATATATCGTCTACGAGGGCACGAATGTGCGGTCCGGCTCAATCACTCGCATTGACCCGATCAACGTTCTCGTCCGCGCCACCCTCACCAAAAATGGACGGACGAAAACCGTTGACATTCGGATGGACCAAACCGGCCCGTCGTATCGACAGGCCGAAGGCAACACGCAGCTGGTGCCTATCGACACAACTCCATAACCCCTTCCAAACCCGCCACGAGCAGTATCCTCGTGACGGTTCCCCTCACCCTCATCCTCTGCTTTTCAATGTCTACCCTGCTATCATTCCGTCCCCCTTCTTGGTTACTGGGACTTTTGTCACTCGCCCTCCTCGTCGTCGGTACGGCGCCGCTTCCGGCCCACGCTCAACAGGAATCGGGTCAGCGTCAACTCCGGACCTTCATTCCCCCCGAGCAGCTCGTCTCGTTTTTGCCGACGACTCCGTTCGACCAGTTCGTTGACTTTCTCAACCCCATTTTCTCCAACGTGACGGGGAAACAGATCATCGATCCGGAGTCTCGCACCGAACCGATCGGGGTGTCTGTGACGCGAATGCAGTTCTTCGACGCCTTTGAGCTGGTCCTCCAGTCCAAGGGACTCTCGTACCGAGAAACGGAGCGCTACTTCATCGTCCAGGAGACCCCGGACGATCCGAATTTGAATGCTCGCGAGGACGAACCGCAGGTGACGACTCCCCCCGTTACGTCCGGGCCCGCCTCCCTCAACACACCCGAGGTCAAAATCAGCGCCCTTCTCTTTGAGGTCAACCTCTCCCGGGTTCGGGAGCTCGGCCTCGACTGGAGCGTATTCCTCGCCCCGCAAGGCCAGGGACAGCAAGGCGGTGGCGGCGGAACCGGCGGGCAGGACCAGGATCGCCCCCGATTCAAACTGGAGCCGAAGGAGCTCGGGGGCCCCATTGGCGATTTTGCCCGGCTGGATGAGATTACGTCGCCCGACGCAATCGATTTCGCCGACCTCGCTCGCTTCTTCCGCTTCCTGGAAGACGATGGTCTGGGCCAGACCCTTGCCCAGCCGACCGTGTCGGTGCAAAGTGAAGAGCAGGGCCGTATTCAGATCGGCTCCGACATCCCGATTCAGGTCCGCGACTTTGCCGGAAACACCATTACCCAGTTTATCTCCACCGGGATTATCGTCGACGTGGTGCCCACGCTCATTTCCGAGGCCCTGGCAGACACGACCGGAGCCCCGATGCTTGACTTTGTTCACCTCGACGTGAAGGTCGAGCGGTCCAGTGGACGGCCCTTCGGGACCAGCGTTGCGGTCGACCGCAACACGGCCCAGACGCAGGTGCTGCTTCTCGATGAGGAGCAGACCATCATTGGCGGTCTCTACTCGACCGA
>CAZTDC010000063.1:0-12525 GCA_964612165.1 uncultured Salinivenus sp. | reverse complement strand
CGGCCCGCAGGTTGAGCATCTCCACAATCAGCGAGAAGGCCATCGCCGAGTAGATATAGCCTTTCGGGATGTGCTGGCCAAAGCCTTCAGCCACGAGCGTCACGCCGATGAGCAGCAGAAAACTCAGCGCCAGCATCTTGACGGTCGGGTGCGCCCCAACAAAGCTGGAGATGGTTTCTGCCGACACCATCATGATGATAATGGCAATGGTCACCGCAATGATCATCACCATCACGTCGTCCGCCATGCCCACAGCCGTCACGACCGAGTCGATAGAGAACACCAGGTCGAGCAGGAAAATCTGCACGATGACGCTGGCGAAGGTGACCGGGACGGTCGTTTCCGTTTCCCCGTCTTCCCCTTCGAGCTTCTCGTGGATTTCGGTCGTCGACTTGCCGATGAGGAAAAGCCCCCCGGCCACGAGGATCAGATCGCGGCCGCTAAAGGCATGAGAGAACACCGAAAAGAGCGGCGCCGTGAGCCCCATGACCCAGCTGATGGATAAAAGCAGGAGAATGCGTCCCACCAGCGCAATCCCGAGGCCAACCCGGCGCGCCAGCGGCTGCTGATCCTCCGGCAGCTTGTTGGACAGAATGGAGATGAACACGATGTTGTCGATGCCCAACACGATTTCGAGAAGCGTGAGGGCACCGAGGGCGATCCACGCCTCTGGACTCGTCACCCATTCCATCATGGCACGTGCTCTTGTAATTTGGAAAGGATGATGTAAACTACCTCCTCACCGGCTAGAGAGGAGAAATGCGAGGATTCTACCGTCGCGGAACGTATAAAATGCTTTTCCCGATTGGAAATGATTTCTGCCCCACACAATACAGGGAATAGCCGAACAAGGGGACAACTGTAGGAGCAATCAAAGGGATGCTTTCACTTAAAGCCTTTATCCAACGAAGCGAAAGCCGCTCATTTTTCCCTCCCGATCGCGTGCTCGGATAACTTCTCCCCCGAGGAACGGTTCGTCGGCCTTGTGCTACATTCCCTGTGCACAAACGCCGCCTGTACTCATTCTGAAAATAAGTTAGGACAATGAGATACCTTCCGAGCTTTCTCTCTTTTCTTCTCTTTGCTCTTCTCCTAGGGTGTGGCAGTTCCAAACCAACCGTCTCCTACGACACGGAGACGGATCGAACATCATTTCAAACCGGCTCCATGACAGTGGCGCAAAACGTAACGGGCTCCTCCTTTAGCGCAACCTCTCTCGCCATGCAAGCCACGGCCGAGTGCCCAGGACGCAACTGCACCCCGAACACTGTACAACTCACCTTCGAGGTCCAGGGGGGATCTTCCGGTTTTACCTTTTCGAACCGATCCGTTTCCTTCGTCGCGGACGGAGAGGAATACACGTGGTCAAAAACAGCCAAGTGGAACAACTCTGGCGATGTGAGAACCTTTCAGGGCCAGAAAATCCAGCTCAAAATGCCGCTCTCAAAGCTGGAGAAGATCGTCGAGGCGTCTTCCTTATCGGCCCAGCTGGGAAACAAGCCGCTGAACTTGGAGGGAAGAGTCCAATCCCGATTACAGGCATTCGTAGAGAAGACCAAAAACCCCACGTCTTCTCCTGAGACGTCATAAGTCCACATTGATGTTCATTTCCTCCGTCGTGCCCCATTTCCGGTATTCAGGCATCGGCGAAAAAATACCGATTCCCGATTACAGCATCCACAGCCCAAGCCCACCGACGAGGAAACAATAGTAGGCAAAGTACTGCAAATTCCCTCGGCGCACGAAGTCAATCACCACGTAGATGGCCACGATGCCCGACCCGTACGCGACCACTGTCCCGATCACCAGCGGCAGCCAGTCGGTTCCGAGGCCCTTTTCCGCAAGTTCGAGGCTCTTCAGCAGCGTCGCGCCCAGTACCACCGGCAGCAGCATGAGGAAGGAGAAATTCGCCGCCTGTTCAGGCCGCACGTTCTGGTAGAGCGCCGTGCAGATCGTGGAGCCCGAGCGCGAGATGCCCGGAATCATGGCGGCGGACTGGGCCACCCCCACGACGAATGACTTGAGCGGACTGAGCGATCCCTCCGGCTGGGGACGAATGAGCGTGAGCAGCAGGAGCAGGCCCGTCACGAGGAGCATGGCGCACGTGAGGCGGGGGCTGCCAAACGCCTGTTCCAGCTGCGCCTTGAAGAGGACGTAGACGACACCGGTGGGAATGAGTGTGATGAGGATGAACACCCCGAGGCGAAACGTGTCGTTCTCCGCGTAGCGCTCGGGGACGGCGGTGGGCGCCCGAAGCCCCGCCCACGTCTCCTGCAGGAGGTCGGCCACCTCATTCCAGTACACGGTGAGGATGCTCAACACCGTGCCGAAGTGCACGAACACTTCGAACGTCACGTCGGCCTGCTCGGCGCTGAGGCCCAGAAGGTGCTGCCCCAGGACGAGGTGGCCGGAGGAGGAGACGGGAATGAACTCGGTGAGGCCCTGCACGAGGCCGAGGAGAAGTGCCTCCCACCAGGTCATGGTAGGGTAAGGTGTTGATGTCGGGGGTTGCGGAGGTGGACTGTCGTCTCCCGTGAATTCGTTGCGTGCCGCAACGGTTGCGAAGGCTTCATCAAATGACGGCAGTGACCGAAGAGAATCGCCGACCCTGGTCCGTGGGCACGAACGTAGAATGCGTTGTGCGGACAGAAGAGGATCGAGTGCAGTTGCGAGTCACAGCCAATTCCAGAATGGATTCCCGGATCGGTAATGTGAGAGGATGAGCATATGTGGTCTTGTTTTCCCGGGGAACCAGGACAAGACCTCCTCCTTTGACATCTCGTCATTGCGCGCCGAGCCTCGTTCAATCATGCTGCACCTCCGGCACATTGCGGTCTGGGTGCTCCTCTCCGTGTTTTCCGTGGGGGGAGCCGTCGGTCCAGTGGTGCACCAGATGCAACACGCATCGGAGCAGACCGCGGCAACGGCTGAAGCGCCCTGCCACCCCGAAGCGGTCCACACGTCGGACGTGCCCCTTTGGACCGAGGCCCCTTCGTCCCTCCGCGTTCCGGAGTGTGACCTGTGTGCCCGGCGTCTGCTCGTCGTTCCCCCTTCGGTTGCTCCGGCGCCCGCCCCGACCCCGACCCGGACGACCCGGGTCGACACGCCGTCGGATGTCGTGCCGGTGCAAACGGTCACCGATCGATTCATTCGCGGTCCCCCTTCTCTTCTCGGGGACCGTCCCGCATAGCCGAACCGGCTCCCTGTCCGGCTATGCCCCGGACGCATCGTCTGAAGCGTCCGGGCCGCGTTCTGGATCCACAGGACCGTTCCCAATACGAAAGGAGCGCCTCCTGTCCGCGTATTGACCCAGGCTCCACCGACGCGGGTCGAGATCCCCGTCTCCATTGTCCTCCCTCTCCGTTCGTCGAACGGGGATCCTCGTACCGTTTGTATCGATCGACGACTCCTCTATGCACTTCTCTCCCCTTTTTGCGCTCGTACTCTCTCTTTTTCTCCTTCTTCCCTCCGCGTACGCCCAGTCGGAGCGCGGGACTGTGACCGGGACAGTGACCGATCAAGAGGAAAATCCCCTCCCCGGTGCCCAGATTGCCGACCCGTCCCTCCAGCGCGGCACCACGGCCGGGCCGGACGGGCAGTACACCCTGTCGGGGCTTCCGACGGGGACACACACCCTCGAAATCCGCTTTGTTGGCTATCAGACGGCCGTGCGCGAGGTAACCGTCGAGGCCGGAGAGACGGTGACCCTCGACGTCACGTTGCAGTCCCGCGTGCTTGAGACGGACGGGATCACCGTCACGGGCACGGCCCGCGCCCGCAGCACGCTCACCACGCCCCAGAGCGTGGACGTGATGGGGACGGAGGATCTGGACGTAAACCGCAACGCCTCGCTCGGGGGGATCCTGTCGGAAAACGTCGCGGGCGTCTCGTCCATCCAGACCGGATCGCAGGCGGGCAAGCCGGTGCTGCGCGGCCTCTCGGGCAACCGCATCCGCGTGCTCAAGGACGGCATCGGGCAGGAGTACTATCAGTTCGGCGTGCGCCACTTCCCCACCACCTCCTCGAACGAGGCCGAGCGCATCGAGGTGGTGCGCGGCCCCAGCAGCATCCAGTACGGCTCCGACGCCCTCGGCGGAGCGATCAACGTCATCACCAAAAACGCCCCGACCGCCGACCTCGGCGAATCCCGGTTCGGGGGAAAAGTTCGATCGCAGTACTTCACAAACAACAACGAGCGCGCCGTTGGCCTGGACGTGCAGGGCGCTCGCGGCCCGGTCGGCGTGCGGGCTGGCCTTGAGCGACGCATTGCCGGCAATTACACCGCGCCCGACGCCCCCACTTTCTTCGAGACCCAGAAGGGCGGCACGTTTGGCGATCCAAAGTACACCGGCGAGATTCCATTCACCAATTTCGAGCAGTGGAACAGCTACGCGCAGGTCGGCACGCAGGGGGACTTTGGCACCGTGCAGGTGTACGGGGACTACTGGATCAACCGCCACAACTTCTTGCTCCCCACGGGCGGCCCGACGGGGAGCGACGACAATCCCCCGGCCGGACTCGGCCAAAACCTGGAGCACGGCAACCTCGTGGCGAAGGGCAACCTCGTGGCGGACGGATTCGTCCTCCGGCCGCGCCTGAGCGTTCAGACGTCGATTCGCCAGTCCGGAGCCCCCGGCACGACCCTCTCCGACGTTGAGGCCGACGGGGGCTTCGACGATTTCGACTATCCGCTGGATCTGAAAACCGACATCTACACCGGGCGCCTGGAGGTAGCCCACCCGGAGATCGGGTCCGTGAGCGGGACGCTCGGGGCCGAGGTGCAGCTACAGGACGCCCACACGCGTGGCCCGGCCGAGCTGCAGCCGACGGCCGACACCTGGAACATAGGACTCTTTGCCTTCGAGGAAATCGACCTGGACCCCTGGACACTCAATGCGGGCGTTCGCGGGGACGTTCGGTCCATCAGCGCAGCGGAAAATGACCGGACGAGTGACCCGAGCGCCCTGGACAATGAGTATCTTACCCTCTCCGGAGCGCTCGGGGGCAACGTCGTGGTGGCCCCCGGCGTGGCCCTGGCGGCCAACCTGAGCAGCGGCTTCCGCGCGCCCAGCGTCTTTGAGCTCTACGCCAGCGGCGTGCACGGCGGCGTCGCGGCCTTTCAGGTGGGCGACCCGAATCTCGACCCGGAGCGGGCCTATAGCGCCGACGTGTCGGTGCGGGTCCGGCGCGACCGGGTGACCGCCGAGGTGACCGGCTACGCGAATGCCATCAACGACTACATCTACCTGGAAAACACGGGCACCACCCGGACCCTGCCCAACGGAAACACGCTTCCGGAATTTGCCGCCAGCCAGACCGACGCCGTCATTCCCGGCGTCGAGGCGACGGTGGAAACGCAGCTGCGGCCCTGGCTGCACGTGGGCGGCCAGGCGGCTGTCCTCGGGGGCACCGGGGACGGCCTCGGCGATGGGGGCGGCGACGGGGATCTGCCCCTCTTGCCTGCCGACAACCTGAAGGGCTTCGTGCACCTCACCCCGGACGACCGCGGCCCGCTTCGGAGTCCGCGCCTTGAGTTCGACCTCAAGCACGGCTTCGACAAGGACGCCGCGGGCCGGTTCGAGCCGTTCTCGCAGTTCGACGAGGGCTTCGGTCCCCCGTTCGGAACCGCGTCCACGAAAGCCTACACGACCGTCGACGCGTCCGTCGAGAGCCGACTCGCGCTCGGTTTCGGCATCGAGCCGTCCCTCCGCGTGGCGGTGCGCAACGTGTTCGACACCACGTACCGCGACTTCCTAGATACCTACAAGGGCTACGCACTGTCCCCCGGACGCGACGTGCGCATCAGCCTGTCCACGCAATTCTAACGGTGGGTCCTGTGTAGGACGATCAGAAGCTGTTTGGCGGATTGTCTGAGGCCTGCGACGTCGTGGATCTCGTGCAAAAAGGCTTCAACGCTCACCCGGTAGCACCGCTACAGGAGTTCGCTCGGGCGCCTTTCTGGCACTTCGCCCACTGTGTCTCGGCTGATCATCCATCCACCGAACAGCTTCTCATATCTTCATTTCCACCATCCAAGTATTGCGTCTCCGCGATGCGATTGCCCCACATTCACACATATACGATTTGCTCGGAGCCCCGCTGGTCTATAGGTTAAACCTGCGCCTTCTTTCCTTCCCTTGCTAATCCCCTAGACGGTCATGCCTGATCCGATTCACCTTCAAGGCGATGGGGACGACGAGGAGTTCGAGTACGATGACAACTGGGACATCGACGACGAAGAGGAGGAAGCCGAGTACGACGAGGAGGAAGAAGATCGCTGGGTTGACTGGGAGGACGACGACGCGTTCTACGAAGAGGAGGACGAACGCTACAACGAGGACGAGGACTACTTCGACGACGACTTTGACGACGAATAGCCGCCGCAATCGTGAGTTCGTCCTCTCAAGACAGCATCTTTCCCACCGAGGGTGCGCTGACCGAGGCGGCGCCGTGGTGGGGTACCTTTTCGCTGGAGGGATACACCGGCGGTCGGTGGCACGTCGGGCCCTCGACGATCTGGGTGTACCGCTCCTCTCACGACTGGCGCGTGGTGCATCATCCCTCAACCGACCCGGTGACGGCCGACCCGATGGCTCACCGGAGTGACGTGACGATTCCTCTGGACGACGACGAAATGTTGGCCGTGCTGGGATCGGAGGATCCGGACCTCGTCACCCACCGGTACAGCGTCCGCGACACCGGCGAAACCGTTGCCCTGCGTCCCGCCCTTGCCGATCGGCCGGTGGTGGCCCGTCCCGAGCATCCGCTCTCCGTGCTTCCGAACGAATCGGTCACCCTCTACCTGAGCACGCCCCTCTGGGTGCGCGTCGAGCTGGACGAGTCCGAACGCCAGCTGGAGGAAGTGCCCTCCCACCGCATGTCCGACACCTGGTTCGGCCCCTCGACCCGAATGGGCCAGCTGTGCTACGCCACACGGACAGTGGGGCGATTGCGGCTCGACCGGCTTCCGGTCCGCCTGCACCGCGCCCTCACGCCCCTCCAGATTCGGAACCGAGCCTCCGAGACGCTGTCGCTGGAGCGCGTGCAACTGCCGGCCCCACACCTTGCGCTCTACCGCACGCCCGACGACGTACACTGGACCGAAGCGGTCACGATGATTCGCCGAGAGGGCGAAACAGGCGCCGACGTCCAAATCACGGAGGGCCCGCCCCCGGACGTGGACCAGGCCACCCGCGTGCAAGAGCCTCGCGAAACGAGCAAACAGGGCCTAATCACGAGCACGTTCAGTGCGTTTGGGGCGTTGTTTGGGCCGTAGGCGGCTATTTTCACCCGCCGTGCCCGACCATCGAACGCCTATGCCAGCTTGAAAAGAGACGACCATGAACCGTGATGCGTATCACGTGATTGGTAACCGTTTGCTGTACGACGTTGATTCACAGGGCGCTTCATCTATTTACGCCTCACGAATCACGGCTCACGCCTCCTCCCTGACGCTTGAATTATGCTAGTGGGCGGAGATACAACCATGACTCGTTGACTTTTCTTTTCCGCAGCACATCATGGAGCAGTGGTGGACCCTTATCGTCGACTACCTGACCGGCCCGCAGGCCGCCAACCTCCTCCGCGCCGCCGTCAAGATTGGCCTCGGGCTCCTTCTGGGCCGCCTGGCCGGCACCGGCATGGCCCGCCTGTTTGGGGGCGAGGATGCTCAGCGGACCATGATCCTCAAGCGCGTGTCCTTCTACGGCGTCGCCGGCCTGTTCGCAGCTTCCGCCCTTACGGAACTGGGATTCGAACTCGGGGTGCTCCTCGGTGCCGCGGGCATCCTCACTGTCGCCATCGGCTTCGCGTCGCAGACCTCCGCCTCCAACGTCATCAGCGGCCTCTTCCTGCTCGGCGAACGCCCGTTTTCGGTGGGCGACGTGATTCGGGTCAACGGAACCACGGGAGAAGTGCTATCCGTCGACCTGCTCTCCGTGAAGCTGCGCACGTTTGACAACCTCTTCGTGCGCATTCCAAACGAGACGATGATCAAATCGGAGGTGACGAATCTTCGGCGCTTTCCCATCCGCCGCGTCGACCTGCAGGTGGGGGTGGCCTACAAAGAAGACCTGCGGAAGGTGCGGGAGGTGCTTCTGGAGGTGGCCGATCGCAATCCCCTCTGCCTCGAAGAGCCGGCCCCCCTCATCATCTTCCAGGGCTACGGCGACTCGTCGATCAACCATCAGTTCTCGGTGTGGGCGGCGACGGACAACTTCCTCGAACTGCGGAACAGCATTCCGCTGGAGATCAAGGAGGCCTTCGACGAGCACGACATCGAGATTCCGTTTCCCCACCGGACGCTCTACACGGGCGCCGAGACCGATCCTTTTCCCGTCACGGTAACAAACGAAGACTCCCTATCCAACGCGGACTCAGCAAGCGAATAATCCGCTGTCGCAAGGCCGGCGGGAGGCCCTGCTGATCGCGATGGATGGGCGCCTGCGAACTGCCGTCCATCGTCGTGGAAATACTCGAAACGATCTCGTGGTGGGGAACCACGAATTGGGCGTTCAGGTTGTGTCGAGTCGTCATTGCCTACCATCTTCCGTCCGTCAACACCCGTGGCTACGTTCCCGTCTTTCAGTACACATGCCAAAGCGTTCGGCATTGGCATTCTCGCGGCTGCCTTCGGCATCGGGGTCTATATGCAGTGGGGGCCGGGCGCAACGGCCGACCTCCCCGAGGTGACCGTCTACAAGAGCCCGACGTGTGGCTGCTGCTCCGACTGGGTGACGCATCTCCGTGACAACGGATTTTCGGTGACGGTGAAGGACGAGGTCAACATGAAGCCCATTAAGCAGCGAGCGAAGGTCCCGAAAGACCTTGCGGCCTGTCACACGGCCACGGTCGGAAACTACATCGTGGAGGGGCACGTGCCGTCCGAGCAGATTAAGCGCCTGCTGCGAGAAGCGCCCGACGTGCACGGCCTTACCGTGCCGGGGATGCCGGTCGGCTCGCCCGGCATGGAGCGCGGCGACTACGTGGAGCCGTATTCGGTCCTCGGCTTCACGCCGGGGGGCGACACCACCACGTTCGCCGAATACGGCTCGCAGTAATAACGTCCCCCCTCGTCTGTTACCGCCACCAGTGATTCGCCATGTCTCGACTCGGAGTGCTCCTGCTGTGTGCCGCGCTGGCGTTGGGCCTGGGCGGTTGTGGCGGGGACGCCCCAGCCACGAGCTACGAGCAGCAGGTGATGCAGGACCGCGTTCAGCGCGACATGCAGATGCGCGAGAAAGAAAGTGTCCTGCCCCCTGAGCGCCGAAAATCCTTCCAGGGGCTGGATTACTACGCGGTGGACCCCACCTACCGCTTTACCATCCCGTTCCAGCAGCGCCCTACGCCCGACACGATGATGCTCGCGGAGAACACGGGTCGAATTCGAGCACAGGTGCACGTTGGGCACGTGACGGTGCCCCTTCCGGATACGAGCGTGCGCCTAGCCGTCTTTCGGGGCGCCAGTGACGACCCGCGCGGCCGCCTCTGGGTCCCCTTTGCCGACGCCACCAACAGAGACAGCACCTACAAGGCGGGCCGCTACGTAGACCTCACGCGCACCGACGGCGATTCGGTGGTCGTGGACTTCAATCGGGCCTACAATCCGACCTGCGTCTACAATCCGGAGTACGCCTGCCCCCTGCCGCCACAGGAGAACCGGCTGGACGTCCCCATTCCGGCGGGCGAAAAAATTCCAAAGTTCCGCGGTACGTCCACAACGGCCAGCACGAACTGACCGCTCTTTGCACGGAATCGACCGAAGGTTCAGCGCTGTTGTGACGCTTCTTGCCCTCGAAACGGCCACCGACACCTGCGGCGTGGCGCTTCTGCACACCGACGAGGTGATTGCCGAGGCCCACCTCCACCGGCCCCGTGTGCACGCCGAGCGGCTCACCCCCCTCGTCGAGGACGTCTGCCGCCACGCCGACGTCGAGCCCGATGCCTTCGACGCCGTGGCGGTGTCGATGGGCCCGGGCTCCTACACCGGGTTGCGCATCGGGGTGAGTACGGCGAAGGGATGGGCGCTCGCCACGGATGCCCATCTGGTGGGGGTCCCCACGCTCGGCGCCTACGCCGCCCAACTGCGCCCGATGGCCGAGATCGACGACGTGATCTGTCCCCTCTTCGACGCCCGGCGCGACGAAGTGTACGCCGCGGCCTACCGGAAGACGACCGACGGCCTTGAGGAGTACGCTCCCACGAAGGCGCTAACCGTGAACGCACTTCCCGACTGGCTTGGATCGGTTGAGGGTCGGCTTTGGCTGCTTGGGGACGGAGCCGCAAAGAGCCGGGATGCACTCGCGTCGATGGGCACGGCGCAGACAATCCTTCCGCCGGACGTAGTCTCGCCGTCCGCCGCCTGGGTGGCCCGCCGAGGGAAGCAACGACTCGACGCCCACGGCCCCGACGACCTGGACTCCTTCGAGCCGCTGTACGTCAAAGACGTCCACGCAACGCCCGCCCCCTCTCCGTTCGAGTAACATCCTCCTCCAGAAGCAGGGGGTATTCCATCCGTTGCCCGTCGTCCCTCGGGAATGGAAACGGGGAAGGGTGAAGATTTAGATGTATTTCGCCCCATCCGTCCCTGCATCCATACGTCTACCCCCAGTGGAGCGGGTGGTAATTTGGACTTTGCGCCCGGCGTTTCTGATCTTCAGCGGACCTATGGGGATGCGTCTTGTCTGCCTCCCTCTTCTATTGATTCCACCGAACTCGTCACCTGACCGCTTATGCCCTGGTTTCGGCGCGAGAAAGCCGGCATCCGTACGACGCGCGAAGAGCAAAATGAGATGCCCGAAGGTCAGTGGGTGAAGTGCCCCAAGACCGGCGAAATCACCAATCGGCGCGAGCTGGAGGAGAACCTTCTCGTCTTCCCCGGCTCGGGGCACCACTTCGGCATGGACACCCACAAGTACTTCGACTTCCTCTTCGATGACGGGGACTACGACCTGCACGACACGGACCTGCGGTCGGTCGACGCCCTCGAGTTTACCGACCGAAAGGACTATGCGGACCGACTGAAGGAGGCGCAGAAAGATACGGGACAGAACGAAGCTGCTCAGGCCGCCACGGGCTCGGTGGGCGGTCACCCGGTGTCGATGGCGGGCATGGACTTCAGCTTTATCGGCGGTTCGATGGGGTCGGTCGTGGGCGAAATCGTAGCGCGCGCCATCAAGCGGGCCTACACGGAGGAGATGCCGCTCGTCACGATTGCCCAGAGCGGGGGCGCCCGCATGATGGAGGGCGCCCTCAGTCTCATGCAAATGGCCAAGACCAGCGCTCACCTGTCGCGACTCGACGACAAGGGGCTGCCCTACATTTCGATCTTCACGCACCCCACCACGGGCGGCGTCACGGCGTCCTTTGCCATGCTGGGCGACATTCACATCGCCGAGCCGGAAGCGCTCATCGGCTTTGCCGGGCCGCGCGTCATTCGCGAAACCATTGGTTCGGACCTCCCCGAGGGCTTCCAGCGGTCGGAGTTCCTGCTGGAGCACGGCTTTCTGGACATGATCGTGGATCGTCGTCAGCTCCGCCACCGCGTCATTCACCTCCTGAATCTCCTGATGGAGTAGCGCGCGAGCGCGATGGGATAACGAACCCAGCTCCGCACGCGTGGCACTGGAAGGTGAATCGAACGAGATCAGCTTTCTCTTGCCCCCTCCTTCCTGCTCGTGCCCGTCCTCGCCGCCTCCCTTCCGTTTCTGGGGGAAATCGTCGCGCTGTTTGCCCTGAGCGCGTTCATCGCGTACCTCTGCACGCGCATCCGGCTGGTGCCCATCGCCGGCTTTTTGCTGACCGGGGTGGTCGTAGGCCCCAACGCGCTGGGGCTGGTACAGGACCCGGAGCTCGTGTCGACCCTCGCGGAGATTGGGGTGATCCTCCTCCTCTTCGAGATCGGCATCGAGTTTAGTCTGGGCAAGCTCGCCCGCTTGAAACGCGCCATTGGACTCGGCGGCGGGCTGCAGGTGGGCCTGACCATCGCGATCGTCGCCGGGGCCGGATGGGCAGCCGGGGTCGGATGGGCGTCTAGCATCTACACCGGGTTCCTAGTCGCTCTTAGCAGTACGGCAGTGGTCCTGAGCCTGCTGTCCGACCGCGGCGAGACGGACACGCCCTCGGGCCAGCTCTCGCTCGCGATGCTCATTTTCCAGGATCTGGCCATCGTGGTCATGATGCTGGCGATTCCCATGCTGGCGGGAACGGGCGGCTCGGGCTGGGACGTGCTCGGGGCCCTCGGCCGGGCGGTGCTCGTAATCGTCGCCGTCCTCGTGCTGGCCCGGTCCATCGTGCCCCGCGTGCTAGAGGGAGTAGCGTACGCACGCCGACCCGAGCTCTTCGTGATTGTCCTCGCCGCCATCGGGCTCGGCACGGCGTGGCTCGTCAACCTGGCCGGGGTCAGTCTGGAGCTCGGGGCCTTCCTGGCCGGCCTCGTCGTCAGCGAAAGTGAGTACAGCGAGCAGGCCCTGAGCGAGGTGCTGCCCTTCCGCTCGCTCTTCAACGCCATCTTCTTCGTGTCGGTGG
>CAZTDC010000062.1:0-12537 GCA_964612165.1 uncultured Salinivenus sp. | reverse complement strand
CAAACGTCGCGATGATCGAGATGGGGATCGACAGCGCGATGATGAACGTCGTCGATCCGTTGCGCAGGAAGAGGTAGAGCACCAGAATGGCCAGGAGCGAGCCCCAGATGGCCGCGTTCTTGACGTTGTTGATGGACTTGCTGATGAACTCGCTCTGGTCGCTGACCACCGTGAGTCGCACGTCGTTGCGGGACTTGTTGATGCGCTCGACCTCCGCGCGGACCCGATCGGCCACGGCCACGGTATTCGCGCCGCTCTGCTTCTGGATTTCGAGCTGAAGGACGGGAATCCCGTTCAGCTCCGCGATCCGGTTCAGGTCTTCGTAGCCGTCCACCACTTCCGCCACGTCCTCGACGCGAATGGGGGTCCCTTCAGCCGTGGTGACGACCGTCTTCCGAATCTGATCGAGCGACTGGTACTCCCCCTGCGTCCGGACGTAGAGATCACTCAGGCCCTCCTTCACGTTTCCGCCGGGCAGTCCCACGTTCGACTGCGAGATGGCCTGCGATACCTGCGCAGCCGAGAGATCGTAGGCCTTCAGGCGGTCACGATTAATATTAACACGGATCTGCCGGTAGATGCCGCCCTGCACGCTGATCGTCCCGACCCCTGGAATCTGCTCGAACTGCTTGCTCAGGTTGCGCTCCATCAGCCGCGTGAGCGACGACAGGTCGCGGCGCGACTCGACGGCGATGGAGACGATTTCTTGACTGTTGGGGTCAAACTTCCGGATGCTGGGTGGTTCGGCCTCCACCGGCAGGTCGTCGCGGATGCGGTCGAGGGCGGCCCGCACGTCATTGGCGGCAGCGTTGAGGTCGGTGCCCTGGGCAAACTCCAGGTTCACGCGACTTTCGCCCTCCGAGGACTGGGAGGTGATCCGCTCGACGTTCGACACGCTCGAGACGGCGTTCGCGACCGGGTCGGTAATGATCTGCTCCACCTCCTCCGGCCCCACGTTTGGGTAATTGGTATTGACCGACACCCGCGGGTATTCAATGTCGGGCAGCAGGTCTACCGGGAGGTAGTAGAAGCTCACGGCCCCGACGACGATCACGACGAGGAAGGACATCGCCGTCGCGACGGGGCGGCGGATGGAGGTGTCGTAGAGGGCCATAGGAACGAGGGTGCTAGCGGGTAAAGGGGGGAGCGCGGAAGCTAATCAGTTGCTTTCGGACGAGGCCGTGACGGCACTGGAACCCGTGGTGTCCGGAGTGCGGGCGTCGGAGGGAGAAGCGGCAGACGCAGACGTATCTGTGCTCGTCGTGTCGCCAAAGCGCTGCTTGGCCAGGCGTTGCTGACGGTCGAGGAACCGATTGAGCAGATCGGATTCCTGCATCCGTTGCAGGGCCATCAGTCGGGACCAGGCCATGGGGCGGACCCGGGCATCGACGCGCTCGTCGCCCGCGGAGCTGAGCAAGTTTTGGCCCACAGTCACAACCCAGTCGCCCGGCTGGATGCCCCGCACGCCCGCAGTCTGCCGTCCTTCTGCGAGAATTTCGACCTCCCGGAAGGCGGTTGGGGTTGCCTGTGTGAGGGGCGGCGGATCCTCTGAGCTGTACGAATCGGGCATCTCGACGGCGACCTCTGAGCCGAGGGTGGGGGCGACGAATACCCCTCGGGCACCGGAGCTCGGGTCCTCATAGATGGCGCTGAGCGGAATCAAGGTGGCCTGCTCGCTTTCGCCGTACGCCACGTCCACCTCTACGAACATGCCGGGATTGAGCGTTCGCTCCTGATTCGACACCACAATCTCGGCCTCGGCGCTGTACGATTCATCGCTGAGGAAGGGCGACATGCGCGTGACCTCGGCGACGAGGGTTGTGTCTTTCGACGGCACGAGGATTCGGGCGGTCTGGCCTTCCTTCACTTTCCCGAACATCCGGTCGGTGACCTGCACGCGGACCTTCACGGTGTCGAGGTCGCCCATCGTGTAGAGGCGGGTGTTGCCGTCCACGCGCTGGCCAACCTCCACGTTGCGCGCCCCCACGTATCCGCTAACCGGGGCCCGGACGACGGTGCGGCGGAGGTCCGTCTGGCGCTCGTCGAGGGTGGCCTGGGCCTGAGTTACCTCCGCCTCTGCGCGTTCGAGCGCGGCCTCGGCGCCCTCCACCTCAGCCCGCAGCGATTCCAGCTCCTGCTGGCTTTGAAAGTCCTGTTCGGCGAGCCGCTCGGCCCGTTTCAGTTGGGTGCGCTGCTCATTCAGGCTGGCGCGAGCGCTCTTTACGTCGGCACGGGCAATGCGAAGGGCGGCCTCGGCTTGGCGGACCCGTTCCCGATAGGTGTCGTCCTTCAAGCGAACGAGGGGGTCGCCCTTCTGCACGTAGTCGCCGGTTTGCGCCTCTACAGAAACCACTGGCGCGTTCAGCTCCGGGTAGATGGCCACCTGGTTGTGGGCGCGGACCGTCCCGCTCATCCGCTCCTGCAGGGGCAAGGAGCCGTATCGCGCCTTGACGGCCTCGACAGCCGGGGTGTTGCCGGAACCCGACCCCCCGCGCCGTCCCCGACTCCCGGAATCGTCCCCGTCGGAGGAAGAGCCGCAGCCCGCAAGGAGCAACATCGCGGTGAGGAGCACACTCGTGCCACGGGCAAGAACAGGCATAGCGAACCGGGAGGAGGAGAAAAGAGGCACGTCGGAAAGGGAGGTTAAAGGGGACAGAATGAACGCGGGAACGTCGTATCAGATGTTGACGATGTTGGTAGGAATATGCGTCAGGTGTGAAAGTATAGACAGACGGACGCGGCGAGTGAGGCCGCTTCCGAACGCAAATCCCGCGATCATCGGCGCGGCGAACACTCGACCGTCCACCCGTCGGTATCTCAACGACGTCACTCTTTCAGGTGTGCGGGGACCTCTTCGGGAATCGTCCACCGATAGATCTGGGAGTCGTCCACCTCGATCGTAGAATCGGGCTCCCAGGCGTCCATGTCAAAGCCGTGCGAGATCACCTGTGTGCCCGGGTCCAACTGCTCGAACAGCGTCGGCCGCAGCTTCGTGTTGACGTCGGGCAGGAGGTAGAGGGTGACCACCGTGGCGTCGCTAAAGTCGGCCTTGAAGAGATCGCCCTGTCGGAACTCGACCTTGTCGGCCACGCCCATTGTCTGTGCTCGGGTGCGGGCCTTCTCGACGAGGTTCGGCCGGATTTCGATGCCGACCCCCCGGGCCCCAAACTGCTGGGCGGCGGTGATCGGAATGCGTCCGTCCCCGCTGCCGAGGTCGTAAACCACGTCGTCCGCGGAGACGTCGGCGAACTCCAGCATGCGAACCACGACCTTCTTCGGCGACCGGACGAAGGGCACGTCGGCCCGGTGGGACGTGTCGACGGGCAGTGGAAGGAGGGAGGGGGTAAAAGAAGGCAGCTCGAGTGAATCGGGATTCTGCCCCAGGCTTGGTGTGGGGGCGGCAACGAGCAAGAGGCTCGCCGTCAGGAGGCCGAAGAGAAGGGGCCGAAGGCGGTTCATTGTAGAGGGAGGGGTTGGGAGAGAAAACCAGGAAGCAGTGAGACTCAGTTCGAGGGATCCTCGCGAAACCAGAGGAGCGGCACCCCGGCCAAAAGCACGCCCGCCCCCAGAAGTGCCCCGACGCCGGTGTAGGCGAGGCTCGACCAGAGCATGTATCCGGAGGCGAGGCAGAAGACGATGGGCGTGAGGGGGTAGAGGGGGACCTGAAAGGACCGGTCCACTTCGGGCTCGGCGTATCGAAGCACGAAGAGGGACACCCCCGTCGCGAGGAAAAACAGCCAGAACACGGGCGCCGTGTAGTCGACCATGGACTGAAACCCCTGCCGGGTGGCGGCCCCGACGCCTACCAGCGCGAGCGACACGGCGCACTGGACCCAGAGCGCATTGGCGGGCGTGTCGGCCCGGTCGTTCCATACGCCCAAGAGCGAGAAAAGAGACGTGTCCCGGCCCAGGGCAAAGCTCGTCCGGGCCCCCGTGAAGATGGTGGCATTGGTCGAGCTGAGGGCCGCGACGCACACCAGTACGCTTAGGACGAGGGCGCCCGGTTCGCCCAGCGTGACACGCATGAGTTCGGCCGCCACGGCGTCTGAATTGCCCACGCCCTCTACCCCCAGGCCGTTCAGGTACGCCCAGTTTACCAGCAGGTAGAGCGTCGTGATGACCCCGATGCTGATGAGCAAGGCGCGCACCATGTTTCGCTTGACATTCCGCAGCTCGCCGGAGACGTACGCCGCCTCGTTCCAGCCGCCGTACGTGTACAGCACGAAGACCATGGCCCCGCCAAGCTGACTGGAGGTCAGCCACCCGCCGGAGGCGTCCGGGGGGCCCTCCGCAACGGATTCGGGCGCGAAGAACAGCCCGGCGCCGATGATGAGCAGCAGGCCGAGCACCGTCGCTCCGGTGAGTACCCGCTGCGTCGTTTTGCCCAAGCGTACCCCTTCAGCGTTGAGAACGGTAAAGACGATGATCGCCAGGGCGGCGTAGATGGAAGACGAATAGAAGCCGAGCGAGGCGATCTGGGAGGCATAATCGCCAAATACGAAGGCGATAAAGACAATCGATCCCGTCTGAATGACGGCAAGCCGGGCCCACGCGAACAAAAACGCCATCCAGTCCCCGAAGGCCCGCTGGAAGTAATGATAATCGCCGCCAGCGTGGGGATAGGCCGACGCCAGTTCGGCGTAGCACACGACCCCGATGAGGGAGACGACCCCTCCTAAGCCCCAGACGAGCAGGACCCCCTCGAAGCTTCCGACACTCGCTGCAACAGGGGTTGGATTGCTGAAGATGCTGGACCCCACGACGACCCCCACGGTCAGAGCCACGACGTCGAGCACCGAGAGCGTATCGGGAAGGGTTTCTTTCGTGGAATCGGACATGGAGGCGTCTGGGAAGAAGGAACACGTCAGTGACAGAGGACCGCCTCTACTGCTCCTCGCTTCCGAAGTTGTAGCCAGAGCCACAGACCCCAGGTGCGAAGAGTGGATTTCGTCGTTGTGTCAAAGAACCAGTTCCCTTCTCGGACGAAGGACAAAGTGAGAGGCGGAAATTTTCGTTTTGATCCCGGGGGTGCGACGAGTTGCACACACGCGTGCTGGAAGACACCTTCCCACGATCCACTGTCAAGACGGTTTAGAAAGGAGTGCGGATGAGGTCTCAGTATTCAGTCGTGCTTCCCGAAGCGACCGATTAGTGGAGAAGGTAGCGAAGCTTTACAATGACCCGGTTTTGTGCAAAGTCGCTGAAGGCGTCTGTGAGGCGATCCGGTGTCGAGCGGGCATAAGGAGATTGCGTTTGCCGGTCAAAGAAGAAAGGGTCATCTCGGTTCAGGGAGCGGTTCTGCGACCAGACCACAAAGACCTCCGAGCCCGGTCGAAATTCCCAGCGGAGCACTGCATTGGACAGAAAGCTGCTTGTGGCAAAGTCGTGCCGCTTTGGATACGCCGAAAATCGGTCAAAGTCGTCGCGCGAGCTTAAAATTCGGAAGTTCCGGTAGCGACCTCGAGCCCCGAAGAGTTGCCCAAAGAATTCGATGGAAAGCGTTCGGGTAAGGGTCACGTTGGAGCGAAGCGTGAGATCGAGGCGCTCTGTGTCGCGCTCCCCGTAGATCGGGACGTAGTACGCGTCGTCTTGGGCCGGGGGCACGTCCGCCAGGATGGTGCTCAGGCGGTCGTTTCCCTCGTTGAGCGAAGCGAACGCTCCATCGCTCAAGTCCGACGGCGACGCACTCTTTTCGCCGATGGACCAGCGGCTGTCGGATTCGCGGATGAACGTCTCGTTGGAGGCCCATTCTACGGCGTTCCGATCCCGCTTATACGACACCTCGGCAGAAAATTTAAGAGCCGAGCTCGCGTTCCATTCGGCCTCCAGGTTGCCCGACAGTGAAGAGCCCCCGTCCGAGCGCCATCCCCCGCCGAGTTCGGCCTCCAGGGTCCAGTTTCGCCGGGAATCGGTGCCGGCCTCCACCTCCGCATTAAAGATCCGAGGACGTGCCCGCGGCCACAGGCCGCGCGTTTCGTAGAGATTGTATCCTCCAAACAGCTTGTCTCCGTTGAGTTTTACAGAGACCGGGCGGAAGCCCGTCGTTTGGCCCCCAATTCGCGAGAAGAACCCCAGTCCCCGACTCAGGCGATTCCGGTACGACCAGCTCTGTCCCACGAATAAGAAACCGGAAGCGCGCTGGAGCGGCCCGACGGGCTGCCCGCCGTTCAACTGATGTCGCACCACCCCGCTCGTTCGGAAGAAATTGTTGCGACGAAGGCGACCGACGTCGTTGGGGTTGTATGCGTCGGTGAGGAGGCGAACGTCCAGGTCGTAGGTCCAGTCGCCCTGCACCCGCCCGAAGCCGGTGCGCATCGCGTACCCCGTGGAAGCGGGGGCTGAGGCGGAGGTCGTACGGCGGTGGGTGCTGCTGAGGTAGCCGTTAAACTGATAGGTTTGGTCGAGGAACCGGAGATCCCAGTCCACCCCCCCGGCGAGGCTCCGACGGCGTCCGGGCGAGCTCGGGCCGTCGTACACGGTCACCAGGCCGCCCAGGGTCGATTGCACGCCGAGGTCCTGACGCAGGCGGCCCACGGCGTAGGTCCGAGACGGATCAAAATCGTCTCCGGTCGTGGCCGTCATGGCCCCGTACACGAGTCCACCTTGAGAACGCCCCGTGACCTTCACGGCCCCGATCACGGACTCGTCGGCCCCAATTCGGCGCGTGTAGAGGAGCCGACCACCCCCTCCCAACCCGAAGCCGAACACGTCGGTGCCCTGCACAAAAAACGGGCGCTTTTCGGGAAAGAAGGTTTCAAACGCCGAGAGGTTGAGGACAGCCGGATCGGACTCCACCTGGCCGAAATCCGGGTTGAGCGTGGCGTTGAGGGTCGCGGTTGAGCCCAGCCCCAGTTCAAGGTCCGCGCCGGCGTTGAGAGTGGATGTGGTCTGCCGCGTACCGGACCCCTCCGGATCTTCATGCGTCTCCACGCGGCTGAGGGTATAGGGCGCCACCTGAAGGTTGCGTTGGGTACTGAGGTCGCGAAGATTCGTGAGCGGGGCATACTCAGCGACGATGCCGCCCCGCCGTTCGGATTGGGGGACGAGGGGCCACTCCACCACTTCGCTGTTGCGGGGGATGCGGCGGCGGAAGTGGATGCCCCAGGTCTGCCGGTTGGCGGTCGAGAACCGGAGCATGGCGTACGGAATGCGCAGCTCAGCGACCCAACCGTGCTCCGTAACGCGGACGGTCGAGCGCCAAACTCCGTCCCAGGATGCATCGAGGCCCCCCCTGCCCTGCACGACCCCGTCGCGCTTCACGCCGGCGGCGTTCACGGCGAAGGAGCGGGCCGTCTTCTGGTCGTTGTACGAATCGATCGAAACCTCAAACCAGTCGGCCTGGTTGCGCTGGTCCCGGCGGGTCAGGCGCGCCCGAATGCGATCGGGATGATCGTCGTACAACTGGGCGCCCACGTAGAGGGCGTCCTCGCCGTACAGGACGTGAACCTCCGTCTTCTGGGACGGTGGGGCCCCCTCCTGCGGAACGTACTGGCGGAAGCCCGTAGCCGTCGAGGCGGTTGCCCAGGCTGGTTCCTGAAGGTGGCCGTCCACCGTGACGCTCCCGGAGACCGCCTCGGCGGTCAGCCCCCGTTCAGGGGACGACGATTGTTGGGTGGAATCGTCCGGCTGAGGGGGAACGAGGATCGTAAAAAGCGCGAGCAGGACGGCAGGCACGGACGAATGGGAAGGCGGAATGCAGGAGGGCGGGTGCGTGATTGTGGAACCCAGAAACGACCCGGTCCCCAACGACGGTTTCTGAAGATGTTGAGGATTGCAATGAAGTTCGGCCCGGCGTCGTGAGCGTCATCTGCGCGTGTTCGACGAGCGCAGCACGCTTCTCGCTGCTTTTTCAACGGTGTCGTCAGGAACGCATGTCAGATACGTACCAGACCATCGACGCGGAGGCGACGGCGACACGCAAGGTGGAGGGGTCCCGCTTCCTCGCCGAGGCGATGCCGGTGTCCAGCCGGGACGAGGCCGAGGCGGAGATCGAGGCTATTCAGACGCGGGAACACCAGGCCACGCACCACTGCACGGCCTATCGG
Organism: uncultured Salinivenus sp.; assembly: GCA_964612165.1. Classification (GTDB taxonomy): domain Bacteria; phylum Bacteroidota; class Rhodothermia; order Rhodothermales; family Salinibacteraceae; genus Salinibacter. Next base: position 4,492 of record CAZTDC010000062.1, on the reverse strand, counting down.
CTCGGGGTCGAGGGCGACGACGTCCGGTACAACGACGATGGTGAGCCGAGCGGCACGGCAGGTCAACCCATCCTCCGTCAGATTGACGCCCGGGACCTCACGAACACGCTCGTCGTGGTCACGCGCTACTTTGGCGGCACCGAACTGGGGACCGGCGGGCTCATGCGGGCCTACGGCGACGCGGCGGACGCGGCCCTCGACCGGGCCGACATCGTGAAACGGGTGGTGCGCGTGCCGGTGCGCCTCCGGTTTGCCTACGATGACACGGCGCCGGCCCAACAGGTGCTCCGCCAGTTCGACACGGCGGTGAACGACAGCACCTACACCGATGTGACGGAGCTCACGGTCGGTGTGCGCAAATCGGAGGTGGACGCGTTCCTCGAGGCGTTTACGAACGCGCTGGCGGCCCGGGGGGAGATTCTCCGTGTCGGAGGGGACACGCGTGGAAGCGACGGAGAGTCGAGTGGAACGGCAACGTATTGAGCCAATCTCACGTTGGAACTGCAGCTGGCAGCATGGAGGCTGTAAGCGCCAATTCGCGGGCGTCGCCTGGGGCGTGCGGGTCGATCACAACGTAAGCTCGCGCCAAGGGGAGGGAGACGATACGGTTCTCGGGGCAGGGCGATTGCATCTTAGTTCCGGGCGACCTCTTCCGGCTTTGACAGTCTAGAACCGCTCACTCCCACGCCCCCATGCCCCCTCTCGCTTGTGCATTACGGGCGATTTCCTCGATCGGAGGCAAGAGAGCATCCATTCTCAGGAGAAACGCTTCAAGATACGATTGCCCTGGTTCTCGGGGGAATCTATTGACAATGAGCGCTGAAGTCATAATTTTTGAACACGAAGACGGCTGGACTCCAGGCCGCGCCCTGCAGGCCTGACCCCAACTCTCGGAAAGCCCTTTACGATCTGGAGGGGGCCGGCCTCCAGTTCTCTACTCACTGTTTCTCCGTCCCCAGCCATTCAGTTCGAGGGGGCCAACTGCATCAGTAGAAAAAAGCAGTTGGGATCCTTAGAAGTACCGAGGAAGCCAAAGGTCCGCTCTCGGCTCGTGCTGCGATTTTGAGACATGCCGGTGGTGATGGCATGTCCTATCGGGAACCCGTCTCTTCGTCTGCTTCGCATTTCCGCAATTCCAGAGTAAACGAAAGCCATGAACATGGACGATCGCTTAGACGCGCTTGCGCGAGAAGCGCTTTCCTACTCCGCCGATCAACGACTCGAGTTTCTCCATCGGGCCTGTCCGTCGACTGAGGTGTACGAGGCCGTCTGTGACCGCATTGCTCAATTACAGGGTTCCGATGAGGCTGCGGAGTCGGCGGCCGCTTCAGGTGGGGGAACGTCTTCCGCTCCGGATCAGCGGGGGGCGGGCGAGTCGGGGGACGAAGACGGCTCCTCCGCCCCCTCGACGGAGCCGCTTGCCGGATCGGACTGGCCGACCGTGCCCTACCGCCCGAAGGAGGACGAGGAAGAGGCCGACGAAGTGTCGTCTGCCCCTCCGACGCAGCCCCTTCCCGGCCAAGAGGAGGCCCCGCCGTCCGAATCCGACGCGCCGGGAACGGAGACGGCGGACACGGACGGGCAGGCTTCCGCCCCGCCGACCGAACCGGTCCCTGATGCTGAGAGTCCCGCGTGGTCCAAGGGGGAGCCGTCCGACGCATCTTCTGAGACGGAGGGTGCTTCCGAGAACGAGGCCGTCGAGGCGGAAGATCCCAGGAGCGATGCCGACAGTGAAGCGGAGGAGACGGAGGATCCCCAGACCCAGGACGGGCCTCCCGTTGGGCAATCGACGACGCAGACTCAAGAGGAGGACCCCTCGGCCGACTCGTTCTCGACGGCCGATCTGGACGCCGGCGCTGGGCGCGTGGGACCGTGGCGCCTCGTTGAACCGCTCGGACGTGGGGGAATGGGGACGGTCTACAAAGCGGAGCGGGCGGACGGGCAGTTTCAGCAGCAGGCAGCCCTCAAGCTCATCCGTCACGACCTGGGCCCGGAGGCCCAGAAGCGATTCCTGAGCGAGCGGCAGATTCTGGCGCAGCTCCAACACCCCAACATCGCGCACCTGCTCGACGGCGGGGTCACCGACGACGGGCGTCCCTACTTCGCGATGGAGTACGTGCGCGGCACCCCGATCGACAGGTTCTGCAACCAGCACGACCTGGGGGTGGAGGAGCGGCTTCGGCTGTTTCAGCAGGTCTGCGAGGCGGTCCAGTTTGCCCACAGCAACTTGGTCGTGCACCGCGACCTGAAGCCGGCGAACATCCTGGTCGCGGAGCCGGAGACGCAAACGGGGACGGCCGTATCCGAAGAAACAGGCACCTCTGGCTTCATGGGAAGCAGTGGGCCGCAGGTGAAGCTGCTGGACTTCGGCATTGCCAAGGCGCTGGAGGGAGCCGAGGGCATCGATTCGTACACGCAGACCGGAGAGGGCAGTCCGTTGACCCCCTCCTACGCGGCCCCGGAGCAGGTGACGGGAGAGTCGATTACGACAGCGACCGACGTGTACGCGATGGGGATCGTACTGTGCGAGCTACTGACCGGGTGCCTGCCCTACGATGTGCGGGGACGGTCGCCGGTGGAGGTGACCCAGGTCATTACGGAGACCGAGCCGACCCGGCTCAGCGAGCTGGTGGTGGAAACCCCGGACACAGAGGTTGTGGCCGCGTGCGGCCGCTCGCCCGAGGCGCTGAAGCAGCGGTTGACGGGCGATCTGGACGTGATCGTGCAGAAGGCCCTCCGGAAGGAGCCGGACCGTCGATACACATCCGCAACCAACTTTGGGCAGGACGTGGATCGACATTTAGAGGGATTGCCGGTGGAGGCGCGTCCCGCGACGACGGGGTACCGCCTCCGACGCTTCGTGGAGCGAAACCGCACGGCGGTGATGAGTGCGGCGGGGGCCTTCGTGGCGCTTCTGCTTGGACTGGGCGTGGCGATCTGGCAGGCGCAGGTGGCGGCCAGCGAGCGGGACCGGGCGCAGCAGCTTGCCGAGGAGGCCCAGCAGAATGCCGAGCGAGCCGAGGCCGCCCAGACGTTTCTCGTAGACATGATCGGTCGGGCCGCCCCGGCGACGACCGGCGGGGAGGCGCTCACCATGCGAGAGGTTCTCGATGAGGCGGAGGCCGAACTTGAGTCGGCGATGCAGAATCAGCCTGAGGTGAGCGTGGACGTGCGCAGGACCGTGGCTGACATGTACTTCATCCTCGACGACGCGGACACTTCGGTCGAAAACGCCCGAAAAGCCTATGAGACGGGCGTGGAGGAACTGGGGGCCGAACATCCCCTGACGCTGAAGGCAGCAGGGACGTATGGCAAAACCCTTCGTTTTGATGGTCAACTCGAACGGGCAGACAGCCTCTACAGTGCCGTCGTTCCGCGATTGGAAACCGCTGACGTTCCTGCAGACGTCCATGCCTTCCTGCTATCTAACTACGGAGAACTCCTCGTACAGCTCCCCCGACTCGACAAGGCTGAACGCGTTCTGCACCGGGCGCTTGACTGGAGTGACCGGATGGAAGAGCCCGATACGTCTCAGCTTTCCCGTGCTCTTAATGCCCTCGGGGGCGTTTATCGCAGGCAGGAGCGCCTCGACAAAGCCGAAGACTATTACCAGCGAACGCTTGCCCTCGTGAAGGGCAGGGAAGGAGGCGAACAAATTCACAGCTATACGCTGGGCAGTCTGGGGAAAATCTACAAAGAGAAAGGCGACTATGGCCGGGCCGAGAAGATGCTTCGCCGTGGGGTGGCCATGAATAAAACGCTGTACGGGGAAGAGTCGATTTATGCGGCCGCATCCCTCGAAAACTTGAGTCGGGTCCTCCGGCCGCAGGGAAAATTGGAGGAGGCCGACAGCGTGAGTGCCCGTGCCGTTGAGATTATGCGTGAGGTTTATCCCCCGGACGACTATCGGATCGGCTTCGGATTGACGGCTCGCATGAAGGTCCTGCAGGCCCAAGGCCGATTGGACGAAGCAAGCCGCCGGGGCGAGGAAGCGATTGAGCTCCTCGAATCCAATCTTGGTCCCAGGCACCCGTATGTGATTGAGCCTCGTACAGACCTCGCCGCTGTTTATCTTCGCAAGGGCGACGTGCAGAAGGCGGCGCGGCACGCAGAAAAAGCACTGGAGGGGTATCGCGCCCGAAGTGATAGCACAACCGCCGAGATTGCCGGTGTCATGAGCCAACTTGGGGCGATCCGCACCGAACAGGGCCGGTACGAAGCGGCCGAAGACCTGCTCTTAGAGGCGCGATCCGCACAGAATGACTCCGCGGCCGTGGCGAAGACCCGAGAGCGACTCTCCGATCTCTATGAAGTCTGGTCCGACTCCGACCGGTAATCGGCAAGATTGCGCTTCAAGTGGCCTGGCCTGTTTTGGCAGGCAGCCCCGCTTAGGAACGATCTCGAAACCCAGTGGAGAACGAGAGCGAGCGAATTTTTGCGTCGCAAGGCGCGTGAAGCAGCTGTATCGGCGATACAGCGATGCAGCGGAACG
>CAZTDC010000061.1:0-12594 GCA_964612165.1 uncultured Salinivenus sp. | reverse complement strand
CGGTCAGCATGCGCGCAAACGCGTTGTCGGTGCAGACCGAGTAGTAGATCGTCTGCGCGTCGCGGCGGGCCTCGACGAGGGCCTTCTCCCGCAGGATCTTCAAGTGGCGCGAGACGGCCGGCTGGGTAATCTCGAAGATGTCGGCCAGATCGCAGACGCACAGCTCTCCCGCCCGGTGCAGGACGTAGAGGATACGCAGGCGCGTCTCGTTGCTCGCGGCGTCGAAGTAGGCCGCCAGCGCGACCAGTCGCTCGTTGGCATGAGCTTCCGTGCGGAGACCATCGAGCAGGTCCTCGCTCCGGTCGGGCTGGACGCAGTTTTCGTCGTCGACGTCGCGGCGAGACATAGGGACTATTTTAGCGTCTTTGTTATATAGAGCTTTCGTTAAATAACGGAGCGGAGATGGGGTTCCTCTTGGGGGAACGAAGAAAAGATTGAGAAGACCCTGCCGGGTACGCTGTACGGAGTGTGGTATACCCGCATTCAGGTCAGGTAAGAACGTCGTCGAGCGCTTCCTCCTCATCCATCGCGTCGAGGATCGGGCAGTCGCTCGTCGGGCCGCCCCCACCCTCACAGGCATCAGCCAGTCGCGTGAGCGCGTCGCGGATCCGCGTCAGGTCCCGGATCTTTTCCTCCACCTCGTCAAGCTTCTCCTCGGCCTGCGCCTTAACATCTCGGCACGTCGCTTCGTCGTCCACGCGCAGGTCCAGCAGGCCCTTGATCTCCGCGAGCGTAAAGCCGAGCTCCTTGGCCCGTTGGATAAAGCGGAGGCGGTCGACGTAGCTCTCGTCGTAGAGCCGGATGCCCCCGTCGGATCGACGCGGCTTGGGGATGAGCTCTTCTCGCTCGTAGTAGCGGAGCGTTTCGGGATTCACGTCGGCTTTGTCGGCCACTTCACCGCGGGTCATTCCGTCCATAACAGGAATGGTTGGTGGACTGTAGAGGATACTTGACTCGATTAGCCCGCCATCAATACCGCGAGGGCAGGTAGGAGGGTCATTTGGAGAACGGGGACGAGGCCGATGTCGTGTCCGGCCACCCGGATCGTCGGCATGGTCTCCTTGTATCGCCAGAGATCAAGGACCCGGGCCACCGACTCAAATACGAGTCCAGCCCCGAGGCCAAGTCCCAGGAGCAAGGCGACCCCGTCTGCACTCAGCGGCCGCACCTGTGCCGGACCGAGGAGTGCGGCGGTTGCACCGGTGAAAAACGCGGTTGCGACGGCGTCGCCCAGCGTGGCGGCGGGCAGGATCCAGATTCGCTGCCCGGTCGTCCAACGCCCCCAGCACCGGTAGAGCGGGATCACCTGCGCGTATTCCCAGACGCCGTGGAGCAACACGGCCCAAAGGGTAACGTGGAAGTAGAAGGCAACGGGAAGTCCGAACATGGCGTCTTTCTTCTCGGGATGAGGGGATCCTGCCGATCAAGACTCGGGTGCGAACACCTGGATGCGGTCGTTGCCGAAGTCGACGACGTAAAGGGTGTCGCCCTTCGCCGCTACGTCCACAGGGCGATCGAACTGCCCGGCACTGGTCCCCTTCTCCCCGAACATCTGTACAAACTGCCCGTCCGGCGTAAATTCCTGGATTCGGTGGTTGTAGAAGTCGGCGACGAAGATGTGAGCGTCGGGGCCGGTGGTCACGGCCGTCGCCACATTGAAGGTGCCTGTCGTCGAGTCGGCCCAGTTTTGATTCTTCGGGCGCATCCAGCCGAGGGTGTCGTCAGCGGTGTACCGCTTAATTCTATGGTTGTAGGCGTCGGCTACGACAAAGCCGCCGTCGGGGAGCACGGCCACGTCGGTGGGATAGGTGAAGCGGGCCGGAGCGTTCCCAGTCGAATCAGTTACGCCCCATTGCCGATCCAGCGTGCCGTCGCTCCCGAAGCGCAGCACGCGGTGGTTGTAGAAATCAGCCACGTACAGGCGTCCGTCCGCGTCGACGGCCACGCCGCCGGGGGCATCGAAGGGGACCTCAAGCCCCGTTCCGTCGAGGGTGCGCTGGTGGCTTCCCGCCAAGGAGAGGACGTGGACGCGATCCGTGTTGAAGTCCGGGACGTACAGGGACGACCCCGCCACGGCAATGTGCATGGGGCGCCGCAGGGAGTCGCCGTTCGCCAGGGCCGGGCCGATCTGGCGGCGAGGTGTCCCGTCCCGCCCCAACACCTGTACACGGTGGTTTCCCGCCTCGCTCACGACGACGTCCTCGTCGGAAATCTCAATGCCGATGGGCTTTCGAAAGTGGCCCGGCTCGTCGCCGGTCTCGCCCCAGACCTCGACGAATTGGTAGGACGAAGGCACGTCCGTCGTTGAAGTGTCGTCCGACTGGCATCCGGCGGCGAGCCCCACCGCCAGCGCCAATGCGAAAAGCCCGGAAATGCGCGTGTCCATGGAATGAGAAGGAGATTTGGTACGGAGGTGATGACAGGGTTCGTCGTGCCTGCTCAGAGGTTGATCCGCAGGCTCAGGGTCGTAATGACGTCGTCTTCGAGCGCCGCTCCATTTCTGTCCTGCACGACCGGCAGCTGCACGGCCCCTTCGACCACGAATTTACGGAGGATGTACTGCAGGCCCGGCGCCACAAACCACGTCGTCCCGCCCGACTCCTCAACGGTCTGTTCCCCCCTGACATTTTTGGCCTGCCAGATCAGGTTCGTCTCCAGGTTGCCGTACAGGAAGCCGGGCACCCGGCCGGATCGCTCGTTCGTCCACAGCCGGTACTTGGACGCGACGTCCAGGCGCGCTTCGTCACCAAACTCGAAGTCGTTCGCTTCGGTGTTGACCTCGTAGACGGGCGAGACGTCGACCTGCCACTGGAGCGTCTGCCACGTAAAGACGGCCCCAAAAAACGGGTCCCAGGAGCCAGAGCCGAGCTGGAGCGGTGGCGGCAGGCGTCCCAGCTCGTCTGTCCGGTCGTCCGCACCGGTGGGCATTTCGATCCCGGCCAGTGGAGCCAGGCGCTGGGTCTGTCCGGCCCGGTTGCGCGACCACACGGTGTAGCGGGCGAAGAGGCGCGCGTCGCCGAGGCCCGTCGGCCCGCGCTCAATCCGCTCTCCCTGACGGGGACCCTCCGGAATCGTCGCGTTCAGATTTTTGTCGAGAATCGGGATCACCCCAAACACGGTCACGTCCGGCCTCACGCCGTAGGCCCCCACGACGGGAAACCCGTAGGCCGTAAGCTCTCGGTCCATCGGCCCGCTTCCTGTGGCCCGAACCACCTTCGACTGGACCCGAAAAATCCCCTGCCCCTCGCTGACCGGGAGCGCGGTGTTCGTCGTGATCTGCGCCGCGGTCGGCTGGGTCGGTAGTAGGGACAAGAGCAGTGCACCGAGGATGAGCAACGAGAAGCGTCGGGACATGGGCATTGGTCGGTCTAAGATTCCGAAGCAGAGAATGCGTCGAACACATTGGGATCACAAAGACGGCGACTGCCCGGAGGGCTCGTCCGCAAACTCAATCTTCCGGGCCGTAAATCCGGCATTCTTCACGGCTTCCTTGAGCTCGTCCTTCGTCACGGACTGTCCCTCCTTGAAGGCCAGGAGGACGCGCCCCTCCTCCAGCTGCACCTCCATCTTCCGGATGGCGTCCAGGTCGTCGAGCTTCTTCTCGATCCCGTAGGCGCAGAACGGGCAGGCCAGGCCGTCGACGTACACGGTCGCGTCGGGGGTCTCGATCTCCGACTCCGCCTTTCGGAGGTCCTGCGCCTGAGAAGCGGGCACGAGGGCAACGCCCAACAGAATGAGGATCACGAATGCCGTATGTCCTGATCGCAAAAGCATGGGAATGAAGACTGGTCAAGTGAGTGAGAATGGGAGAATTTTCCTACGAGAATTCGGGGGCCGTGTGCAGGGGCTGCCCCACGCTCCGAATCGTGTCGGTAAACAGTTCGCCCCGCCCCCAGAGGGAGTTCACGAAGATCGCGGAGACGCTCGCGGCCATCGCGACCATCGCCCACACCGGATGGAGGAGCCCGGTGGCCGCGACCGGAATGCCCACGCCGTTGAAGAGGAACGCCAGCACCACATTCTGGGTCATCTTGCGGTAGCCCCAGCGGCTAATCTCGTAGGCGTCGGAGAGGGCCGTCAGCCGATCAGTCATCACGATCACGTCGGCCGACTCGATGGCGATGTCGGTGCCGGTGCCGAGGGCAACGCCCACGTCGGCCTGCATGAGGGCGGGCGCGTCGTTGATGCCGTCCCCCACCATCACGACCCGATGGCCCTCCTCCTGCATCGCGCGCAGGTACTCGGCCTTCTCGTCGGGGAGGACCTCGGCCCGCACGGCGTCGATGCCCACCTCCTCGGCGATCGCCCGGGCGGTCCGCTCGGTGTCGCCGGTCAAGAGCCGCATCCTGAGGCCGGCCTCGTGGAGCTGGACGATCGCTTCTCTGGCGTCCGCCTTGAGCGGGTCCCCGACGGCCAGCAGGCCCCGCAGCCGCCCGTCCCACGCCACGCCCACGACCGTCAGTCCTTCGCTTTGAAAGTCGTCGATCCGGCCGCGGTAGAGGTCCGGATCGATATCCTCCGCCTCGGTCAGGTAGCGAAGGCTTCCCACCCGAACGCGAGTGCCGTCGATTCGGGCCTCGACGCCCTTGCCGGTGACCGAGGAAAAGTCGTCGGCCTCCGGCCACGACAGGGCCCGCTCCCGGGCGGCGTCCATGATCGCCTTGGCCAGCGGGTGCTCCGAACGGGCTTCGACCGCGGCGGCGGTCCTGAACAGCTCGTCGGCCTCCGTATCGCCGATCGGCACGTGGTCCCGGACGGTGGGGGTCCCTTCGGTGATCGTCCCGGTCTTATCCAGGACCACGTGCGTTACGGCGCGAAGCGCCTGAAACGACTCGCCGGTGCGCATGAGGATGCCTTCGTCGGCGGCCTCGCCGGCCCCCCGAACGATGGAGAGCGGCGCCGAGATGCCCACGGCGCACGGGTAGCCCATCACCAGCACGCTCAGGGCCGCGAACAGCGCGCGCTCCACCTCGGCCGTGCCCGTCAGCCAGAACGTCCCCAATCCCCACCCCAGGCCCGCGAGGAGTGACAGCGTGAGCACGGTGGGCGTGTAGACCCGAAGCACCCGATCCACGAGATGCAGGAGTCCCGGCTTCAGGGCCTGAGCTTCTTCGATCTGGCGGGCCACCTGCTCCAGGAAGCTCCCGTCCCCGGTGGCCGTCACCGCCACCAGCAGCGTGCCGGTCTGATTGATGGACCCGCCGATCACCTCATCGTCCTCGGCCTTCTCCTCGGGCATCGGCTCGCCGGTTACCAGCGACTCGTCGACGCCGGATCGCCCCTCAAGCACGACCCCGTCGACCGGCACCGTCTCGCCGGGACGGATGCGCACGCGGTCGCCCTTCTGCACCTCGTCGACGGGGACCTCCGTCTCCTCCCCGTCCCGCACGACCCGCGCGGTGTCGGGCTGCAGGTCCAGAAGCTGCTTGACCGACTGCGCGCTGCGGGTCTGCACGATGAGGGCCAGCCACTCCGAGAAGAGGTGATAGGTCAGCACCATCACCGACACGGCAAAAAACGCCGCCGAGGGAAAGCCCGGCAGGGCCGTCGTGAGCCCGATCGTGCCGCCAATCAGGCCCGCGAACGCCCCCATCTCCACGAGCACGTGCTGGTTCAGAATGCCGCGCCGCAGCGCCTGACCGGCCTTTCGCAAGATCGACCGGGCCAGGCCAAAGACCATGGTGAGCGCGAAGGCCCCGACGATCCAGGGCACCGCGGCCGCAATCACGCCGGTCTGCTGGAGGGCGAACAGTCCTCCCCCGAGCACGGCCAGTCCGGCACTGCCCCCTACCGCGGCTTCTTTCCCGGTGCCCCGAAGCACGAGGTACCCGAAGGCCACAAAGCTCAGAAAGACGGCCGCCGACAGCAGAAACGACCACAGGGCCCCCGGATTCGCAATCAGGGCCACCGTCGCCAGGCTCAGAGCAACGGCCGCAAAAAACCGTCGTCCCTCCCGGGCCAGCGTTGCCTCCTGCTCCTCGAAGGGCCGGGTCTTGCGCGGGTCGGCGATCGAGTAGCCCACGTCCCGAAGCGTCTGGACGAGCACGTCCGGTCCCACCGCGTCCGGGTCGTACTCGACGAGGGCCTGCTCGTGGGTGAGGCTCACGGCCACGTCGCGCACGCCGTCCTGCTCCCCGAGGGCCTGCTCGATGGTGCCCGTGCAGAGGGAGCAGTGCATGCCGCCGATGCGGGTGCGGAGGCGCCGGTGGCCGTTGTCGCCGGCCGGCTCGTCCTGGAATAGACGATCTTTGGTTTCCTCGGCGAGGGTTGCGGGCATGGGGGAAAGCGGGAAATTCGAGGCAGAGAGGCGTTACGCCGGGGTGGGGGCGTACCCGGCCTCCTCGACGGCCGCCACCAGGGCCTCCGTCGAGGTGGTGTCCGCGTCGTACGTGACGGTCGCCCCCTTGTCTTCCAGGTCGACCTCGGCGGACTGCACACCGTCGACTCGTTCGAGCACCGTCTGGACCCGGTCGACGCAGCCGCTGCACGTCATGTCCGGAATGCCGAACGCTGTGCGTTTTCGGTTCATGGCGGATTCGGAATTTGGTCCGCGTCAAGAATGCGCACCCCTCCAATGGGCTGTACCATGGTACAGCGTTCCGCGCATACAAAAACGTAACATTTTCGGAGATGTGGGAGGTGGTCCCACACCGACGTGCAAGTTCCATTGGCGCGCGTCCGGAAACCAGAGGCGTCTCAAGATCGTGGTCTTAACGAGTGTCTTTCTAAGAAGAGAAAAACGAAAACGTTATGGCGAATGAGGACGTGGCCAAGCAGGACATTCCATCCGGCCTCCGCCGCAGCGTGCACGTCACCAGCACGTGGCTGAAGCGGATCGCCGAGCAGCTTGGACATCAGGACAAGCAGAAGGCCTACCATGCGCTCCGCGGGGTGCTCTTCGCGATGCGGGACCGGCTGCCCCCAAAGGAGGTCATGAACCTATCCGCGCAGCTTCCCGCCGTGATTCGGGGCGTGTTCTTCGAGGGGTATACGATGGCCAACAAGCCAGAGACCTACCGCAGTCGCGAGGAATTCCTCGGGCGCGTGCGCGATGAGTTGGCGGTCGTAGACGAGGACGATTCGGAGGCGGCCACCCGTGCGGTCCTTTCTTTCCTCCAGAACCAGGTCGCCGAAGGAGAGATCGAAGACGTGCAGCACCTGCTTCCAAAGTCGATCCGCTCCCTGTGGCCGGGCGAGTAAGAACCGGCGCGGGGCCCTGTCTCCCCTGAAAAGAATGACAGATGGCCGTGCCAGATCTGCAAATGCTCTGTCGGGGCGGCAGAGCAAGACGTGTCGGTGCGACAGAGATCCCTGACGCCTTTTCGGAGCGGCACCGGTCAATTCCGAGGTGGAATGTACCTTGATGGGCATACTGAACGGAAATGTTGATAGGGCATCACGGAGATGCCCAGCATGACGAAAGTAGGGCCTCACAGAGGCCTGGATGCTGATGCTCTCTGTTGAGTTGCCTTGCCGACGACATGCTCGCGAACTGTTGAACAAACTGAACGGAGGTGATACATTATGGCCAACCTGACTCGCCGAACCCCGAACCGCACGCTGCGCAATCTGCAGCGCGAAGTCGATAGCCTCTTCGACCGCTTTTTCAACCGTACCGGCGACGACGACAGCTCGGCGGTGTGGGCGCCGCAGACCGATCTCGTAGAGACGGACGAGGACTTTCAACTCCGTCTCGACGTGCCGGGCATGAGCAAGGAGGACATTGACATCAACCTCCAGAACGGCACGCTGACCATCAGCGGCGAGCGCACCAGCGAGCGGACGGACGAAGGTGAAGACTACGTCCGCGTCGAGCGGGCCTTCGGCAACTTCCACCGCACCTTCACGCTGCCGGACGCGGTTGACCACGAGAACATCGAGGCCACCTACGAGGACGGTGTGCTCTCGATCAACGTGCCGAAGACCGAAGAGAGCACGCGCCGTCAGATTGAGATCCAGTAATCGGTGGCTCGTGCTCCGATTTCGCACCCTTTGTTGTTGGTGAGTGGGTGCGGCTTTAGGAACGATCTCAAAACAGGCGGGTCATCCTGAACGTGGTTCAGGATCTTCCAGGAAGCGGCGATGTCCGCATCTGGGAGATTCCGGATTGGCGACCCTAGATCGTCTGGTCCGGAATGACTCGGTGACGTCTTTTGAGATCGTTCCTTCCCCCCAGCCAGGCCTTCGCGGCGTGGCTGGGGATTTTTCTTTGCCTCTTCCGCTCGTTACTGATTGTCGGGCGTGAGAATCGTCTCGTACCGCGATCCATCGTGGAGCAGCTCTACCGCGGCCGTCACCTGCTGGTCGTGCGGAAGAAGGGCGGCGGTCTGCTGGGACTCGCTGACGAACCGGGCGAGAATCTCGCGCTCCAGGTGTCGTTTCAGGGCCGACGCGTGCTCCCGAAATGCCTCTTGCTTTTCGGTCCGTACGGCCTTTCGGAGTACGTCCACTTCCTCTTTTACCGCCTGATAGTCGTTCCCTTTGAACCGCTTCTCCAGCTTGTCGATGGCGTGTTCAGCGTCCGTCGGGTAGCGGATGTCCTCCTCCTCGAGCCACGCGCGGAAGTCTTCGTACACGGCGTCGGACACGGAAAAGTCGGGGGACAGAGTATCTCGGGCCGCTGCGTAATGATTGGCGTAGTAGAAGAACGCCGCGCCGCGCTTCAAGGCCTCTTCCAGGGCGCTCGCCGTGTCGGTCGTGACGCGTACGTCCGGGCGGAGCCCATCGCCGTCGCGGACCGTGCGCCCGTGGGTCGTCTGATGGGTGGCCATCTTCGTGCTGTCCGCGCGTTTGTCCATCATCGCCGTGCTCGTGTCGTCCGCAGTGACCGGTGTGAGTGTCTGAATGCTTCGGCCGCTGGGGGTGCGGTACTGGGCCGTCGTGATCTTGAGGGACGTGTTGTGTGGGAGGGAGCGGATGGCCTGCACCAGGCCTTTTCCGTATGTGGTGGTGCCCATCACCACACCCCGGTCGTGGTCCTGCACAGCCCCGGCCACAATCTCGCTCGCCGACGCGCTGTACTCGTCGACGAGGACGACGAGGGGCAGGTCGGGGAGGAGGGGCTTCCGATCGCTCCGATAGATGTTGTTGGCCTTCGGAATCCGGCCCTCCGTGGTCACGACGACCGCCCCCTTCTCCACAAACAGCTCCGTGACGCTCACCGCAGCATTGAGCAGGCCGCCGGGATTGCCACGAAGATCGAGAACCATGCCCCTCAAGTCCCCCTTCTCGGTGAGCGACCGCAGGGCCGATTCGAGATCCGGCGCTGCGTCACGAGTAAAGCGTTCGAGCTTCACGTATCCCACGTCGGACGCCTCGCCCACGAGGCCTTTGTAGGTTACGTTTTCGAGGTCAATCTCCTCGCGAGTAAGCGTGAACGTGAGCGGGGCGGGAGCGCCTTCGCGTTCGACGACCACGTCTACCGTCGTGCCCGGCTCGCCTCGCAGGAGCGTCTCCACGTCCTTGACCGACAGCGACGCAACGGGTTGGTCGTCGATCTTCGTGATGACGTCCCCGGCTCGAATGCCCTGCTTGTATCCGCCGGCCCCCTCCACCGGCGCCACAACTGTAATTTTCCCGCCGCGCTCTCCCACGTCGAGACCCACGCCACCGTAACGCCCCTCCGTAATGATGTCGATGTTGGTGTTGTCGGCCTCATCCATAAACGTCGTGTAGGGATCGAGCTCGCTCAACATTGCCTCGATCCCCACCCGCATCAGGTGCTCCGGATCCACCTGCTTCACATAGCCGGTGACGAGCTCTTCGTAGACCGCCCCAAAGATCCGAAAGTTCTTCCGGAGCTCGTAGAAGTCGTCGTCCCGCGGCATCCAGGAGCCAGCAGCCACCCCAAGGAGCAGGGACGACGCCAGCGAGACGACCAGAAACGAGGCTTTGGCGCGTTTCGAAATCATAACGCGATCCTTCTACTGTTCATCCGGGACGACAACTCTGAATCTACACTACCTTACGCCAACATCATGCCGACTCTGCGTCCGCGTTGTAAACTAATGCGTTATGCGTTGAGCAGTGATGTCTCAGAGGAATCGGTGCTCGGCGCCTCTTCAATGCTGATTTCTCGCAGGCGCCGCGCCCGCCCAGAGGCGAGACGACCAGCACCGACCCCGGTCGGCCGCACTTTATCGAATTGGGGAGCAGCGTCAGCACAGTCCGTTTCTCCCTACCTAAAGAAGACTATTCGTCAGTCATGCCGAGTTGTTGTTTCCGGTGGCGCGACACGTAGACGGCAATGTAGATGGACAACTCGTAGAGGCCCAGCAGCGGCAGCGCCACGATCACCTGCGAGATCGGGTCCGGGGGGGTGAGGAAGGCGGCGATGATGAGCACCGTCAGAAGCGCATACTTGCGGTATGTGCGCATCGCATCGGGTGTAAGAATGCCCACCTTCGCCAGGAAATAGACCACGACCGGCAACTCGAAGAGCAGTCCCGTACCCAGCGTCCAAAACGACACCATGCTGAAGTAGGTCATGATGTCGAAGTGGTTCTCGATTTGGGGAGAGAGGGTGTACTGCGCGAAGAACTGGAGCGCCAGGGGCGTGAGAATGAAGTATCCAAACGCAACGCCTAGCAGAAAAAAGAACGACGCAAAGACCGCCGCGAACCGCATGCCCGACTTTTCCTGGGGATAGAGCGCCGGCTCGATAAACTTCCAGAAGTAGTACACCACCACCGGCGAGCCGGCAATCAGGCCGACGATGATAATCGTCCCGAGGTCAGCAAAAAACTGGCCGGTGATCGTCCGATTGAGCAGGTTGAGCGGCTCCGCGTTCAGCGCGAGCACGTCGTACATGAAGAAGTCGGTGCGAGTGGGCCCGATGAGGACGCGATTCACGATCCACTCGCTGAAGAAGGCGCAGAGAACGGTGGCGACGAGCACACCGATGCCTGCCTTAATGAAGGTCCACCGCAGTTCTTCCAAATGCGCAAGAAACGGCATCACGCCTTTCTCGTCGGGGACCCCTGCATCGCCTGTTGCCCCATCCCCCTGCACACCGGGTGTCATTTCTGTTTCTGGCGAAGGAGCCTCTGGCATACGACTAGTGACGTGAAAGAAAGAATGGCCCTATCCCCACTCCAACGGGTCCTCTCTTCCTCCCCTGAATTGCTCACTCGGTTAGGCGCTGTCGGATCCGCTGCTCTTGCCCTCTTGGAGGTTCAGGTCCAGCAGCGAATCGACCCACAGCCCCTCCGCCTCGATGCGCGACTGGCCCCTGCTCCAGGTGAAGTTGAAGAGAGTCAGCAGCCCGACGACGTTGAGGTCCTCGCGACGGAGCAGGTGAAGAGCGCGCGACGCACTGCGCCCACTGTTGATGATGTCGTCGAGGAGGACAACGGGCTCGGCCGGATCGATCGGGCCTTCCACGAGGCGCCGTCGCCCGTGCTCTTTTCGTTCGTCGCGAACGAGGCCACCTTTGAATTCGTCGCTGTCGGGGACGGAGAGGACGCTGCAGACGAGCGGATAGGCCCCAAAGCCGTAACCCACGACCTGGTGTACGTCCCGGTCGCGCAACCGACTGGCGAGCACCTCACCGACCTCCTGAAACAGCTCGCCGTCGAGCATCGGGATACGAGTGTCCAGCAGCCAGCCAATGGGCTGGCCGCGAGGGTCCGTAATCAGTTCATCCTCGCGCCGAATCAGGGCCCGGTCGTAGAGACGCCGACCGAGCTCCACAAGGTCGGCGCGAGCGGACGAACTCAGTGCACTGCGATCCATCGACGGCATCGAACCTGCGTTGGGATCATGGAGGGAAACGGTATCGAGAAAAGCGCGGTGGAGCGCACATGAAAAAAGTGAACCGCCCAGCGTACGAGCACGTTCCGCTCTACGCGACGGAGCCGATGCTACGCAACGGCAAAATCGTCATAAAGTGGAAACTCTTCGCAGAGCCCATTCACTTCTCGCTCGACGGCCCGCTGCACGTCCTCATTCTCGGGGTCTTGGAGCACGTGATCGATCAGCTCGGCTACGCGCGCAAACTCCTCCGTCCCGAATCCACGCGTGGTCATGGCGGGCGTGCCCAGCCGAAGGCCGCTCGTGACGAACGGGCTCTTGTCGTCGAAGGGCACCATGTTCTTGTTGGCCGTAATGCCTGCTTCTTCCAGGGCCGTTTCCGCCTCTTTGCCGGTCAACCCCTTGTTGCGCAGGTCGATGAGGACGAGGTGGTTGTCCGTGCCGCCGGACACAAGGTCGTAGCCCCGCTCCTTGAGTTCCGCGCCCATGGCCTGCGCGTTGTCGACGATTTGTTGTGTGTACTCGGCGAATGAGGGCTGAAGCGCTTCCTTGAAAGAGACTGCTTTGGCGGCGATGACGTGCATGAGGGGACCGCCCTGCGTGCCGGGAAAGACGGCCGAGTCGAGCAGCTCGCTCATCATCTTGGTCCGTCCGCTCTTGCGCGCCGTCTTGCCCATCGGGTTTTCGTAATCGTTGCCCAGCAGAATCATCCCGCCTCGTGGGCCACGGAGCGTCTTGTGAGTCGTGGTAGTCACCACGTGGGTGTGCGGCATCGGGTCGTTGAGCACACCGCCCGCGATGAGGCCAGCCGTGTGGGCCATGTCCATCCACAGGTAGGCGCCC